>NZ_JBSGFQ010000033.1:0-114562 GCF_053603495.1 Nonomuraea sp. NPDC004186
GCATGGTCGCCGCCGCCGGCTGAGCAGGCACGGCCACCGTCGGCTGGGCGGAGGCGCTGCGCGGGCGGCGCAGGGACGTGGTGACCGCGACGATGGGGGCGAGCAGCACGACCCGGGCCAGCTTGACCGTCACCGCCGTCGCCAGCACGCCCGTGGCCGCGCCGATCGCCGCCACCTGGGCGACCTCGTGCACGGCCGCTCCCGCCCACACCCCGAGCTGCTCGTACGACAGCCCCAGCCAGGACGCCAGCAGCGGCAGCACCACGATGGCCGCGCTGCCGTAGAGGACCACCACGCTCAGCGCGCCCGCGGCGTCCTCGTCCGAGCTGTCGGCACTGTCGTGCATGGCCGCGATCGCCGCCGCCCCGCAGATCGACACGCCGGTGGCGACCAGCAGCGACGTACCGGGGGAAAGGCCGAGGCGGCGGCCGGCCAGTGGCGTGAGCACGAACGTGAGCCCCGTGGCGGCGGCCACGACCGCGAGCGCCTGCCACCCGAGCGCGAGCACCTGCGGCACCGCGATCTGCAGCCCGAGCAGCACGATCGCCGCGCGCAGCACCCGCCTGGAGACGAACATCAGCCCGGCACGCAGCGGCGCGCGGATCACCCCGGCGGTGGCCAGCGCCGCCCCCAGGACCACCGCGGCGGTGGCGGGGCTGAGCCCCGGCACGAACCGGTTGACGGCCAGGGCGGCCACCGTCGCCAGCGCGCACGCCACGATGCCCGGCAGGCAGGACGTCTTGGAGGGGGTGGGAAGCATGATCCCAGTCTTCGGGGCCTTCGACAGGCCCGGTAGCCGCGCATTGCCTGGGAGGTCATAGCCTGTGGCTATGACTGCGCTGCCCGATCTCGACTCCCTCAAGCTCCTCGTGGACGTGGGCGAGCTCGGCAGCCTCGGGCAGGCGGCCAAGCTGGCGGGCATCGCGCAGCCGTCGGCGAGCAAGCGCATCGCCCAGCTAGAACGGCGGCTCGGCCTGCCGCTGCTGGAGCGGACGCCGCGCGGCTCCACGCTCACCGCCGAGGGCAAGATGGTGGCGGGCTGGGCCGCGCAGGTGCTCGCGGCGGCGCAGGAGCTCATGCGGGCCGCCGAGGCCGTCCGGCACGGCGAGGCGGCGCACCTGCGGGTGGCCTCCAGCATGACGGTCGCCGAATACCTGGTGCCGCGCTGGCTCGGGGAGTTCCAGAGCCGGGAGGCCGGGGTCCAGATCGGCCTGGACGTGCTGAACTCCGCCGACGTGGCGGCGCTGGTGCTGTCGGGGGCCGGGGGCGTGGAGCTGGGGTTCGTGGAGGGGCCGACCGTGCCGGACGGGCTGGCCAGCCGGGTGGTCGGCACCGACAGGCTGGTCGTCGTGGTCGCCCCGGGCCACCCGTGGGCGCGCCGCCGCACGGTGCTCAGGGGCGCCGAGCTGGCCGCTACCCCGCTGGTCGTACGCGAGCGCGGCTCGGGCACCCGCGAGACCCTGGACGTCGCCTTCACCGGGCTCCACCAGGCCAGCCCGCGCCTGGAGCTCGGGTCGAACTCGGCCGTCAAGGGCGCCGCCCAGGCGGGCGCGGCCCCGGCGGTGCTCAGCGGGTACGCGGTCGAGGCCGAGCTGGCCACCGGCCGCCTCGTCGAGGTGCCGCTGGCGGGCCTCAACCTCGTCAGGAACCTGCGCGCGGTCTGGCGCCGGGGCCGCTCCCTCACGGGCCCCGCCGCGACCCTCCTGACCATCGCCAGCCGCCCCTGACGGGGTCTGCGCGCTTACCGAACAAACAGGGGAGAATCCTCAGCGATGAACATTACTCCCGCCCAGTTGCGCGACCTGGCCGGCCGCGCCGACGCACTCCAGGCCGAGGCACGTGCCCTGTACGCCGGTCTGCCCGCCGATTCACCCGAACGCGCCCATCTCCAGGCGGCGCACCACGCCGCCGAATGGCTGAAGCGAGCGGGCGAGGACCTGCTGCGCGCGGCCGGAGACCTGGCCCAGTATCGGGCCCTGGCCGAGTCGACGTGCGCCTTCCCGTGGGGCGTCTGTCCCGAGCACGGCAACACGCTCTCCTCCATGGCCAACGTGTCCACCTGCCGGGTGTGCCGCCGTACGTGGGACTACAACCGGCGCGGCCAGAAGTGCGGCGAGCCGGTGACGTGGAAGGTGACCGACCGGGTGGGGACGGAGTCGCTGATGTGCGACGGGCACGTCCTCGGCGCTCGCGCGGCCATGCAAGGCGCCACCTTCATGCGACTCGACGCAGGGACGTAACCAGGAAATTACCCCCTCATCTCGCCACAAAAGCGCTGATCAGCGACCTGCAACAGCCGTAAACAGCCCCCAGATCAGCGATGCATCCTGCATCCTGGGCATGCATTCGCGTTTCCCCCCTTCAAGGAGCTGCCGTGACCCGGTATGCCGTCGATCACGCCCGAAACGCGCTCGTCGCCCACTGGAGCACCGGCATCGGGGACGTCGCGGTCACCGTGGCCACTCTTCCCCCGGCCCGCGCCTCGGACGCCCTGCGTCTGGCCGCCCGCCTGACCGAGCTGTCGCAGGCCTGCTGGCGCTGCTACACCCACCCGGCGAGCATCTCCGACCAGCATGGACCGGGCAGCCTCGGCTGGCACCGGCAGCGCGAACGCGACGCCTTCACCGGCGTCGTCCCGATCCTGACCGCCGCCACGCACGTCCCCGTACCCGCCAAGATCGGGGAGATAGCCCAGCGCACCGGCCGCGCCCTGCGAGCCCTCGACAGCCCGGAGCTCACCGTTCAGGTCGTCGCCGACGTCGCCGCCGAGCTGTCGGCCGTCGAACAGGCCGAACGCGGCGACCTGTCCGGACGCGCCCAGCAGGCCGTCACCCTCAGCCGCGAGGACGCCTCACCCCTGCAGGTCGCCCAGGCGGACGCCTTCCTCAACCGCCAGCCCTTCGGCTGCGAGGAGCTGATCACGCAGATCGACCCCGCCGCGGCCGCCATCGCCGCCGCGCACTGGCTGCACGCGGCGGCCGCCGCGACGGGCCGCCGCGTCCGGCAGCATCCGGTGCAGGTCGTGGCCGAGGGCGACCACCTCAGGCCCCTCGCCGTCGAAAGCCTCGTCGAGATCGTGAGCGCCATCAGCTTCGGCGCCACACCGCGCCAGACGGTCATGCCGCTCATCCGCCACACCCTGCACGTCGCCGAGGGCCACCTCTGCGGCGTGACCGACGCCAAGCGGCGCATCGCCGCCGCCGAACGCCTCGTGGCCAGGACCCGGATCGACCACCCCCACTCCGGCTCCGACTCCGTCTGCCTGCCCATCACCTCGCTCGACCCCGCCCGGCCGGCCCTCGACCTGCTCGACAACCTCATGGCCGGCATCCACGGCTGCTGGCTGCACTACGCCGGCCATGCGCGCACGCAGGACGCCTCCTCCTGGCACGATCCGGACGACGACCGGCGGCGGGAACGCCAAACCGAGCTGTTCCTCACCGAGGTCCGGCAAGAAGCGGCCACCCGCCACCAACACCTGCTCTGACGCGCCTGCGCCCTCAGCGAGGCCCGGCCGGCCCATCGAGTCGTGGGGCCTCCTTCACGCCCGGCCGAGGTGCTCGTCCAACCGGCGGGCCGCGTGGATGAGCCCGCTCGACCCGTCACGCGCGGCGATGCCGGCGACCTCGGGGATCGTGCCGCGCGCCCCGGCCCAGCCGGCCACTTCGGCGGCGAACTCCAGCGCCCGGGTGTGAGCGGCGTTGGCCCGCTCCCCGGGCCGCGGCAGGAAGACGGGCAGCAGGCCGCTCACGATCTGCCAGACCTCCCGGTGCGCGCCCTGCCGCGCGCACTCGTCGAGCGCCTGCAGCACCGGGCCGAACTTGACGTCGAGCGGGCGCAGGCAGTGCCCCAGCTGCCGTCCGCACTCCGCGGCGGGCAGGGCCTCGGTGGCGACCGCCCGCAGCAGCAGCTCCCGGCAGTGCTCGGCGTTCCAGCCGCGCTCGCCCAGCATGATGCCCGCAAGCAGCGCCATCCCTTCGCCCGCGGGCCCGTCCTGGTGGCAGAGCCGGGTCGCGGGCGGGCGCAGGTGGCCTGGCCCCTCCCAGCCGTCGTACAGGTGCGGGATGAGGTGCATGGCCACGACCGGTCCGAGGGCAGCACGAGCCACCACGACAACTCGTAGGAGCCGTGGTGGCTCGGCCTGTGGAGGGGCGGGTCACAGAACAGCGCGTCCACGAACGCCACCCCCGTCGGCTCCTGCCGGATGCGCGGGCGCGGACGGCCGCCGGGCGCGGTGGGCCATTCGACGCTCGTCACGGGTTCCGGCCGTGCCTTGAGCCAGCGCACCAGCGTGGCACCCGCCTCGGAGGTCACCCGGCCGGCGCGGGCCACCACGCCGGAGTCCGCCTCGCGCGGCAGTCTCAGCAGCGCCTGCCCCAGGTCGGCGGGCAGGGGCCGGACGCCGTTCCGCGCCGCCTCGGGGTCGTCAGGGTAGCGGGCGGCGGGGGCGCGCGGGTGAGAGGCGGGCGACCTCGCCCAGGAGGGAGCCGAGCGCGAGCGCGTACGGGCGCGGGCCGAGGATGCGCTTCCCCGGCCCGCCCTGCCGGCCCCCTCCTATGACGTCATCCGGGTGAACTGGCTGATCGCCCCACGCGCGTGAACACCCAAGCTGTAGACGACCTGCGAACTGGCGGGAGCGAGCACCGGGCCGGCGTGGTTCATCACCCCTGTCGGCCCGATCGGGCGGCACCATTGCGGCAGGCCCTCCCCGATGCACCCGGCGTACGTCAAGTCCCCTTGGGGGGAACGGCGCAGGTGGGTGACTGCTCCCCACGCGAAGGCCTGGCCTTGGACGCTCCCGTAGACGCTCGTGCCGTCGGCGCTGACCGCCACGTCGACGTACTGGCCCTGGGGACCGGCGGCACGGCACCCTGCGACGTAACCGATACAGCCCCAATAGGCGATATCGCCGGTGGCGGTGTCGCGGTGCAGATGAGTGACGCCACTCGGTCCCGACACATAGAGGCTGTCGCCGGCCTGGGTGATCGCGCCCTGGGTGATGCCGAGCAGGCCGTCGGTGACGGGGATCGCGCAGCCACCGACCCCGGACTCACCCACACAGCCCGCCTCCGTGAGCGAGCCCGTGGTGAGGTCGCGCCGGAAGTGCGTCACCGAGCCGGGCCGCTGGGCCACGACGTAGAGGCTGCGCCCGTCGGCGCTCACGACGACGTCGCCCGAGGAGGTCATGACGCCGGTACGGCCGATCGAGGTGCAGCCCGGCATCGCCTCCCCGATGCAGCCGCTGTAAGCGAGGCGACCGGTGACACCGTCGCGCCGCAGGTGGTAAACCGCGCCTTTGCCGCCACCTGCCGCGTACAGGTACAGGTCGCGGCCGTCCGCGGTCGCCGTCAGCGCGTTCTGCGACGTCGCCCAGGGAGCGAGCCCGGGCAGGGCCGCCACGCTGCCGCATGACGGGTCCCAAACGCAGAAATCCGTCACGAGGTCGCCGTTGGCCGCCGTGCTGAAGCCGACCACGGCGGCGGGAGTGGACACGTACGCGTGGACGCCCGCGGTCACCACAGAGCCGGCGGCGTACAGGCGGCCCGGGGTCTCCACATTGTCCACCTTCGTCGGGCGGCACCCCGCAAGCCCACCCATGCAGCCGGTGAGGGACAGCGTGTCGTTCGCGGCCCGGCGGAACGTGGAAATCGCCGGCTGCGCCGTGCCCGACCCGCCATCGCCGCCGGCCACGACGTAGACGGTGCTTCCGTTGCCCGACAGCGTCGCCGCCGACGCCCAGTCCAGCGGATTGACCGGGCCGATGTCCACGGCACCGGGAACGTTCTGCGCGATCGTCCGGACGAAGACGAGGTCGCCCACCGCTGCCTGCGCGCTGGTGGGCAACCCCACGATCAATGCCAGTGCCGCGGCGATCCCCGCGGCACACCTTGTTGTACGGCCAAGTGCCGGCACGTTGCGCTCCTTTCGTCAGATCGACGATCGGAGATGGCCTTGCCGTTGGGAACGCGCTCCGAATTATCCGTACAAGACCGTACAGGGGCCGGCCACAGGGAGGGCGCGGCAGCGTCGCGGTGATGGCGCGTAAGTCGATACGGCCGGACACCCTGGGGGACATAACAAACACATCGACAAGAGAAATATAAAATAAAGAGCCCGGCACACAGTAAGCGAGCCGCGCCGATCCCTAATTAGTGACAATTTGGTCAAATACAGCAGCCGAACAAAAACACAGGAAAGGCCCGAAACGCGATGGTCGACACTCGCAGCATCAGGTGACGGACGGCGAGGGGCGAATCGCCCGTGAACTATGCGCGGCGCTCGGTCCGCCCGCCACTCCGGCCGACGTGGGCGCGGCGATCTCGCAGATCGTCGGACGCCAGGTGCCGCACGACGCGCTCCGACTGGTCGCCCTGAACCCGGCGATCGGCATGGGCCTGGGCGCGTTCAGCTTCTGGCACGAATACCAGCCCGCGCTGATCAGCGCCCTGGTGCTCAACGGATATCTGCACGGCGACCCGTGCCCGCTGCCGGCCCTCGCCCGGCAGAGCATGCCGGTGTGCGTCGTCGGAGCGGGCGCCGGCGACGGCCGGCGCAACACTCTGATCCGGCAGGTCCTGGCCGCCCACGGAGCCGGCAGCGAACTGCGCCTGGTGATACGGGACCGCCACGGGGTGTGGGGCCTGCTCGGCCTGCTTCGCGCCGAGGGCGCCAGGCCCTTCGGCGAGCGGGACTTCCACCGGATCCAGCGACTCGCCCCTGCCCTGCCGGCGGCGTTGCGCGGGTATGTGACGGCCGGCCCGCTGACACCCACCGTCCCGGCGCTGCCGACGGGGGTCATCACGATCAGCCCTGACCACACGGTCCGATCCATCTCGCCCCAGGCAGGGGCATGGGTGCGGCAGATGTGGCCCGCTGCCGGGAGCGGGGTGCCGGACTGGATCGCCGACGCGTTCTGGGTCGGCCTGTCGCTGCACGTACGGGCGCATACTCGCGATCCGCGCGCCTGGACGCCGCTGGTCTGCGCGCCGGCGGCGAATTTCGGGCGCTGGATATTGATCCATGGCCAGCCGCTGGACGAGAACGGCGACAGCGACGTGGCCGTTCTCATCCAGGCGGCAGGCGGCAAACTGCTGCTGCCGTCATTCTGCGATTGGTACGGCATCACCACCGGCGAACGCCGCGTCATCGAATACCTGTACGCCGGGGCGTCGGCGAAACAGATCGCCCGAATTCTGGACCTGTCCACGTACACCATCAACGACCACTTGAAATCGGTGTACCGCAAGACCCGGGCACAGAGCCGGGACGAACTCATCGCGGCGATCGCCGGCTGACCGCCCGTTCCGGGACGCACATCACGGCCACCCGGCTCCAGGCACCTCGACCTCGACCGTGAGCACCTGGCCGGAGCCGGGCACGACCAGGTCGGACGACGTCATGCCCTGCCACTCCGCCGCCACGACGAACAGCGTCCTCCCGTCCGGCCCGCCCAGGGCGCAGGCGAAGCCGCCCCGGTCGAGCTCGACGGTCTGCAGCGCCTCGCCGCCTTCGGCCACGCGTACGCAGCGCCGGTTGGGCACGTCGGCGTACCAGACCGCCTTCTCCTCATCGACGCAGATGCCGTCCGGGGTGCCCTCGCCGAGCTCGGCCCAGACCCGGCGGCCGGACAGCGAGCCGTCCTCCGCGATGTCGAAGCCCACCAACTGGTGGCGGTAGGAGTCGGCGACGATGAGGGTGGAGTTGTCGGCGAGCACCGCCATCCCGTTCGGGAACGCGATGTCGTCGGCCACCTGCCGCACCGCCCCGTCGGGCGTGACCTGGTAGACGTAGCCGGGCTTGAACGGCTCCCCCGCCATCGGGTCGAAACCGCAGCGGTTGACGTAGGCGTTGCCGCGGCCGTCCACCACGATGTCGTTCCACCCGGTCCGGCCGAGATCCGCGTGGGTGACCGGCGACCCATCGGGCTCCAAGCGCAGCAGCCGGCCGTCCGGGGACGAGACGATCAGGAGGCTGCCTTCCGGCGACCACGCGGTGCACAGCGGCAACGACGCGACCCGTGCCACGACCTCGCTGTGACCGCCCAGATCGACGGCGACGACCTCGCCCGCGGACCAGTCGGAGAAGTACAACCTGTCACCGTGCCACCGTGGCGACTCGACCAGCCCTCGGCCTGCCAGCAGCGTCCTTGTCCCGCTCATCATCACCGCGTCCTTCGTCGTCATGAGACGTCGTCCTGTCGTCTTCCATACGAACGGCCGCCGATCAGATCGACAGATCCCTCCGATCGTGGCGGAGGTCGAGATGAGCGGCGCCCGCCCACCGGCCCTGCGGACCAAGCTCGGACCAGTGGGTGGGCGCCGCCGATGTTGGGACGTCAGGCGCCGCGGGCGGCGTCGTAGCGGGCGATGACGTCGTTCCAGTTGATCAGGCCCCAGAGCTTCTCGACGTAGTCCGGGCGCACGTTGCGGTACTGCAGGTAGTACGCGTGCTCCCAGGCGTCGAACACCAGCAGCGGGGCGGTGTTCATGCCGACGTTGCCGTGATGGTCGTAGACCTGCTCGACCACCAGGCGGCGGCCGAGCGGCTCCCAGGCCAGCACGCCCCAGCCGGAGCCCTGCACGGTGGCGGTGGCGGCGGTGAGCTGCTTCCTGAACGCGTCGAAGGAGCCGAAGTGCTCGGTGATCGCGTCGCCCAGCTCGCCGTCGGGGCGGTCGCCGCCGTCCGGGGACAGGTTCTGCCAGAAGATCGTGTGCAGGACGTGCCCGGACAGGTTGAACGCGAACGTCTTCTCCAGCCCGACCAGGCCGCCGAACTCTCCCTTGTCGCGCGCCTCGGCCAGCCGCTCCAGGGTGTCGTTGGCGCCCTTGACGTAGGCGGCGTGGTGCTTGGCGTGGTGCAGCTCCAGGATCTCCCCGGTGATCGCGGGCTCCAGGGCCGCGTAGTCGTACGGCATGTCCGGAAGGGTGTATTCGCCCATCGGCGTTCTCTCCTCGAAAGGTGCTACTTGCAAATATCTTGCAAGAACAATAATCATGCAAGTAGCGCACGTCGACATCGGCGGCAGTGGCCGCGCAGCACCTGGCCGACGGGGTCCATCGCGAAGCCGGTGCTCTCCATGACCGTCGCCTCCGCCGTGGCGAGGTGGTCCGCGGGGAGCTCGACGAGCACGTCGCAGCGGCGGCAGATCAGGTGGTGGTGAGGCGTCGTCGAGAGGCCGAAGAGCGTCTCACCGGCGTGATCGACGCTGTGCAGGACGCCGTGGGCGGTCATCACCGTCACGTTGCGGTAGACGGTGGACACGCTGATCATCTCGTACGCGGAGGTCACCAGCCGGTGCAGGCGCGGCACGCTGAGATGGGTCGCCGCGTCGCGCAAAGCGGTCAGGATCGTCAACCTCGGCACCGTCTTGCGCAGGCCGAGGCGGGTCAACGCCTCCCCCAGGTCCGCTTCCTCGCTCATGCGCACCCGGCCACGGTCCCGAACCCGCCTCGCCCCGGCGCCTCTCGCCCCGATGCGCCCAGCGGCCCGCCCGGCAGCGCGCCCGGCAGCACGCCCGACGGCGCACCCGGGGGCGCGCCCGACGAAGCCCGCGCGGGCACCGGCGCAACCCCCGAACCTCCGAACGCGGGCACCTCGATGCGCGACCCCCTCCCCGCTTCGCCGTCAGATGATCAGTCTGCATTGAATATGCTCTTGCGAACAACGGGCGATTAAGCGACCGGGACGGGCCCGTCAGTCCTCCAGGCGACGCAGCAGGTACGTGTCCATGATCCAGCCCTTGCGGGCCCGCGCCTCGGCGCGCAGTTCGCGGATGCGGTCGCCGACCTCCGCCACCGGCCCGGAGACCAGGATCTCGTCGGGTGTGCCCAGGTAGGCGCCCCAGTGGATGTGGAAGTCGTCGAGCCCGGCGAACGAGCAGTGGGCGTCGAGCATGACCACCACGTCGTCGGCGGTGGGGCCGTGCTCGGCCAGGCGCCGCCCGGTGGTGAGGTGCACGGGCCGCCCGACCTGGGTGAGGCCGGTGCGGTGGCGGGCGGTGAGCGCGGCCACGCTGCTGATCCCGGGGATGACCTCGTACTCGAATGTCACGTTGCCTCGCAGGAGGATCTCCTCGACGATGGCAAGCGTGCTGTCGTACACGCCGGGGTCGCCCCACACCAGGAACGCCCCGGTCTGGCCGTCGCGCAGCTCGTCGCGGATGAGCGCCTCGCAGGCGAGCGCGCGGCGCGAGCGCCAGTCCTCCACTGCGGCGGTGTACGCCGGGGTGGTCCGGTCGCGCTCGGGGTCGCGGGCCTCGGCGATCCGGTACGGCGCGCGGCCGTGCTCGGCGACGAGATCCAGCCGGAGCTGGACCAGTTCATGCTTGACCTCACCCTTGTCCACGATGAGGAACACGTCCGTGGCGCCGATGGCCTTGACCGCCTGCAGGGTGAGATGGTCGGGATCGCCGGCGCCGATACCGATGACGAGTAGCCGCTTCACCCGCAAGATTCTGCCAGAACGGCAGATATACGATATGCCTCGCAAATCACCCAAGGAGGGCCGTGAATCTCGTCGAACAGGGCGACGCCTTCGCCGCGTTCTGGCAGGAGCGGCACCTGTGCACGCTCTCCACCACGCGCCCCGACGGCCCGCCGCACGTGGTGCCGGTGGGCGCGACGCTGGACCTGGCCACCGGCATCGCCCGGGTCATCACCTCGGGCACCTCGGTCAAGGCCGGGCTCATCGGGACCGACGGCGCGCCGGTGGCGCTCTGCCAGGTGGACGGCCGCCGCTGGTCGACGCTGGAGGGCCGGGCGGTGCTGCGTACCGAGCCTGAACAGGTGGCCGACGCCGAGCACCGCTACGCCGCCCGCTACAAGCCGCCGCGCCCCAACCCGGCGCGGGTGGTCGTGGAGATCCACGTGACGCGCGTCCTGGGCAACGTGTGATCACGATCGTCGGCGTCGGCGCGGACGGCTGGGACGGGTTGTCCCCGGACGCGCGGCGCTCGCTGGAGGCCGCCGAGGTGCTCATGGGCGGGCGCAGGCAGCTCGACCTCGTGCCCGTCCCGACCGCCGAGCGCGTGGCCTGGCCCTCCCCGCTGCTGCCCGCGCTGCCCTCCCTCATGGAGACGTACGCCGGGCGCGAGGTGTGCGTGCTGGCCAGCGGCGATCCCATGTTCTACGGCATCGGCGCCACGCTGGTGCGCTTGCTGGGCTCGGCGAACATCCGCGTGGTGCCGCACGTCTCGTCGCTGTCGCTGGCGTGCGCCCGGCTCGGCTGGCCGGTGGAGCAGGTGGACGTGGTCAGCCTCGTGGGCCGCCCCCCTGCCGCGCTGAACGCCGCGATCCTGCCGGGGCGGCGGCTCCTCGTGCTCGGCGCCGGCCGCGACTCCCCGTCCCTGGTGGCCGGGCTCGCGACCGGGCTCGGGTACGGCCCCAGCCCCATGACCGTCCTGTCGGACCTGGGCGCGGGCTCAGAGAGCGTACTGACGGGAACGGCGGAGACCTGGGAATCGCGGGAAGCCGCCCCCTCCGCGCTGAACGTGATCGCCCTCGAGTGCGTCCCCGCCCCCGGCGCCGAACCCCTCCCCCGCGTGCCCGGCCTGCCCGATGCCGCGTTCGAGCACGACGGGCAGCTCACCAAGCGGGAGGTCCGCGCCGTCAGCCTGTCGCGGCTCGCCCCGCTGCCCGGGCAGACGCTGTGGGACGTGGGCGCGGGCGCGGGCAGCATCGCCGTCGAGTGGATGCGCAGCCATCCGGCGTGCCTGGCCGTGGCGATCGAGAGCAGGGCCGACCGCGCCGCCGCCATCGCGCGCAACGCCGACCGGCTCGGCGTGCCGGCGCTGCGGATCGTCGAAGGCCGGGCGCCGGCCGCGCTGAAGGGCCTGCCGGCGCCGGACGCGGTGTTCGTCGGCGGCGGCCTGACCGTGCCCGGGGTGCTGGAGACCTGCTGGGCGGCGCTGCGGCCCGGCGGCAGGCTGGTGGCGAACGCCGTCACCCTGGAGTCCGAGTCCGTCATGGCCCAGTGGTACGCCCGGCTCGGCGGCGATCTGGTCCGCCTGGCCGTACAGCGGGCCTCACCCGTCGGCTCCTTCACGGGCTGGCGGGCCGCGATGCCGGTGACCGTGTGGTCGGTCACCAGGAAGGACGTGCCGTGACCGTGTACTTCATCGGGGCGGGCCCCGGCGCCGCCGATCTGATCACGCTGCGCGGCCTGCGGCGGCTGCAGTCGTCGCCGGTCTGCCTGTATGCGGGTTCGCTCGTGCCCCGCGAGCTCCTGGACGCCTGCGTCGTGGGAACCAGGCTCGTCGACACCGCGAACCTCACCCTCGACGAGATCGTGGTGGAGCTGCTGGCCGCCCACCGCGCGGGCCTGGACGTGGCGCGGCTGCACTCCGGCGACCCGTCGGTGTTCAGCGCGGTGGCCGAGCAGATGCGCAGGCTGGACGAGCTCGGCGTGCCGTACGAGGTGGTCCCCGGCGTGCCGGCGTTCGCGGCGGCGGCGGCCGCGCTGGGCAGGGAGCTGACCGTGCCCGGCGTCGGGCAGACCGTCATCCTGACCCGCACCTCGGCGCGGGCCACGCCGATGCCCGAAGGGGAGGACCTGAAGACCCTGGGCGCGAGCGGCGCCACGATCGTGCTGCACCTGGCCGTGCAGCGGATCGAGGCGGTGGTGGAGGAGTTGCTGCCCTCGTACGGGCCGGACTGCCCGGTGGCGGTGGTGGCCCGGGCCAGCAGGCCGGACGAGGTGATCCTGCGCGGCACGCTGGCGGACATCGCCGGGCAGGTCCAGGCGGCCGGGATCCGGCGTACGGCGGTGATCGTCGTCGGCCGGGTGCTGTCGGCCACGCAGTTCCCCGACAGCCACCTCTACAGCGCGGAGCGGGAACGGCCGTGCGACGGGTCCTGATCCTGGGCGGCACGGCCGAGGCGCGGGCGCTGGCCGCCGAGCTGTCCGGCGGGCTGCCCGCCGAGCTGTCCGGCCGGGGCGTTCACGTGGTGTCGTCGCTGGCCGGGCGGGTGAGCAACCCGCGCTTGCCGGTCGGGGAGGTGCGCGAGGGCGGGTTCGGCGGGCCGGACGGGCTGGCCGCCTGGCTGGCGGCCGAGCGGATCGACGCCCTGGTGGACGCCACGCACCCGTTCGCCGCGCGGATGACGGCCTCGGCGGCCGAGGCGTCGGCGCGGACGGGCGTGCCGCTGCTCGTCCTGCGCCGCCCGGGCTGGCGGGAGGGACCGGGCGACACCTGGCAGCGCGTGCCCTCCCTGCCCGCGGCCGCCGCACGACTGTCCGGGACGGCCACACAACTGTCCGAGGCGGCCGCACGACGGTCCGAGGCCGCCGCACGGCTCAGCGACGACCCGGCAGGCGCGTTCCTTCCCGAGGCCGCCGCACCGCCGGGCGGCGGCCCGCTGCGGGTGTTCCTGACCACCGGCCGCCGGAGCCTGCCGGTCTTCACCGGTCTGGCCGGGATGTGGCTGCTGGCCAGGTCCGTCGATCCGCCCGAACCGCCGATCCCGGACCACGTGCACGTCCTGCTGGACCGGGGGCCGTACACGGTCGATGGCGAACGCGCCCTCATCCGCGAGCACCGGTTGGACGTGCTGGTCACCAAGGACAGCGGCGGGCCGATGACCACCGCCAAGCTGGTCGCGGCCCGCGAGCTCGGACTGCCGGTGATCATGGTGGACCGGCCGCCACTGCCCCCCGGCGTCCGGCTGGTGGAGACCGCCGCGGAGGCGGCCGCCTGGGCTCAGGGATAGCGGCGCGGCGTGTAGACGACGCCGCGCTCGGTGACCCGGGTCGTCGAGGAGCCGACGATCAGCAGGCAGCGCATGTCCACCTGCGCGGGATCGAGCTCCCCGAGCGTGGTGACGGTGACGCTCTCCCGCTCGCCGCCGACATTACGCCCGATCACCACCGGGGTGGCGGCGTCGCGGTGCTCCAGCAGCAGGTCACGGGCGGCGGCGACCTGCCACGTACGGCTGCGCGAGGCCGGGTTGTAGATCGCCAGCACCAGGTCCGCCTTCGCGGCGGCGCTCAGCCGGCCGGCCACCACCTCCCACGGCTTGAGCAGGTCCGACAGCGACAGCACGCAGTAGTCGTGGCCCAGCGGCGCGCCGACCCGGCTGGCCACGGCCTGGGCGGCGGTCAGCCCGGGGACGATCCGCACCGGCACGTCCGGGAAGCCGGCCGCGGCCTCCAGCACGGCGCTGGCCATCGCGAACACGCCCGGGTCGCCGGAGGACACCACGGCCACCCGCGCGCCGTCGCGGGCCAGCTCCAGCGCGTGCCGGGCGCGCTCGGCCTCCACCCGGTTGTCGGTGCGGTGGCGGCGCTGGCGCGGGTTCGGGGCGACGCGGTCCACGTACGGGCCGTACCCGACGAGGTCGGTCGCGGCCGCCAGCGCCTCCTGGGCCTCGGGCGTGAGCCACGGTCGCCCGGCGGGCCCGAGGCCCACCACGACCACCTCGCCCCGGGTCTCGGTCGGGGGCGGTTCGGGGACGAAGGTCCGCTCGGCGGGGCTGGCGAGCAGGGCCAGCGAGAAGTACGGAACGCCGTCGGCGTCCACGTCCTTGAGCGGCGCGACGCGTTCGGCTCCCATGGTGGCGCGCTCGACGTACCAGGCGTCGTCCAGCCGCCCGGCCTCGGCCAGCGCGTCGCGGACCTTCTCGAACGTCCGGCCCAGCTTGAGCACCGCCGCCGAGTCGGTGCCGCGGAGCCTGTCCGCCAGCACCTCGGCGGGCAGCGTGCCGGGCAGCACGGTCAGCACCTCGTCCCGCTCCACCAGCGGCCGGCCCAGCACGGCCGAGGCGGCGCTGACGGAGGTGACGCCGGGCACCACCTCGGTCGGATAGCGGTGGGCGAGCCGCTTGTGCATGTGCATGTACGAGCCGTAGAACAGCGGGTCTCCCTCGGACAGCACGACCACGGTCCGGCCCGCGTCCAGGTGGGCGGCCAGCCGCTCGGCGCAGTCGGCGTAGAAGTCGTCGAGCGCGCCCTGGTAGCCGCCGGGGTGGTCGGTGGTCTCCGTGGTCAGCGGGTAGAGCAGCAGCTCCTCGATCTGGCCTTCCGTCATGTACGGCAGCGCGATCGAGCGGGCGATGCTGCGGCCGTGCCTGGCGGCGTGGTAGGCGATCACGTCGGCCTCGCCGATCAGCCGGGCCGTCTTGACCGTGACCAGCTCGGGATCCCCGGGACCGAGCCCGACCCCGTACAGCCGTCCCGTCATCGCCATCACTCCGTCTCGTTCGCGATGGCGTTGACCGCCGCCGCCGTCATCGCACTGCCGCCGCGGCGGCCGTGCACCACCAGATATTCCAGGTCGCTGTCCGCCAGTGCCCGCTTGGACTCGGCCGCGCCGATGAACCCCACCGGGATGCCGAGCACGGCGGCGGGCCTGCCCGCGCCCTCGGCGACCAGTTCGAGCAGCCGGAACAGCGCGGTCGGCGCGTTGCCGATCGCCACCACCGCGCCGTCGAGGCGGTCGCGCCACAGCTCCAGCGCGGCGGCGCTGCGCGTGGTGCCGAGCCGTTCGGCCAGCTCCGGGACGCCGGGGTCGCCCAGCGTGCACACCACCGCGTTGTCCGCGGGCAGCCGGCGCCTGGTCACGCCGGAGGCGACCATCTGCGCGTCGCACAGCACGGGCGCGCCCCTTCGCAGCGCCGCGCGCGCCCGGACGACCACGGCAGGCGACCAGTCCAGGTCGGTCACGAGGTCGGTCATGCCGCAGGCGTGGATCATCCGCACCGCCACCTGCGCGACCTCGGGCGGCATCCCGGTGAGGTCGGCCTCGGCACGGATGGTCGCGAACGAGCGCCGGTAGATCTCGGCCCCGTCGCGGATGTAGTCGCTCACTGATGCCTTTCCTGGTATCCGTCGCCGGTGGCGACCATCTGGACGACCCGGCCGCGCGGCAGCCCGCAGCGCCGTTCGCAACCGGCCCAATGCACGGGCATCGCCGGGGGGCCGTCCAGGGTCGCCACCCAGCGCCGCGCGTCCTCCTGGACGTCGGCCAGGGACTTGGCGCAGCCCGGACGGCCGGTGCAGGCGCTCACCCCGGCCCACGGCGACGCCGGGTCCGTCACCAGCCCGGCCGCCTCCAGCATTCGCGCCGCCCGGCCGGCGGCGGCGGGCGGGAGGTCGAGGAGTACGACGGTCCGCCACGGCGTCAGCCGGACCGGCACGCCGGTGGCGTCTCCCGGGTCGGACGCGGTGGCGTCTCCCGGATCGGGCACGCCGGTGGCGCCTCCCGGACCAGGCGCGCCGGTGGTGCCGGCCGGGCCGTTCGCCTCGGCCGCTGCGGCGATGGCGCTTGCCTGGGCGGCGGACAGCCGTCCGAGCGGCACCACGACCTCCAGCGCCACCCGCCCGTCCCGCTGCTCGACCCGCCCGGCACGCGGCGCCGAGACCGTATCCCGGACGACCGGAGCGGGCGGTGCCCACATCTCGGCGTCCGGGGCCGGCCCGGCGTGCGACTGGTGCCCGGTGCGGGCATCGGCGGCGCGGTCGGCAGTGCCGGTGCGATCGCGGGGGGCTGTGCCGGTGCGGTCATGGGAGGCGGTGCGGTCGTGGGGGGCGGTGGTGGTGCGGTCGTGGGGGGCGATGCGGTCGTGGGGGGCGGTGGTGGTGCGGAGGCGGGTGGCGATGCGGGCGGGGCCGTTGTCCAGCTCCGCGATCCGCCACGCGCCCCGATCCCCTTCCGGCCGTTCGTCGAGGAACGCCTCGGCGGCGGCGATCATGAGTTCGGCGGCCACGTCCGCCCCCACGGCGAGCCCGGCGTCCACGCCCGCTAGCAGCAGCCGCCCGTCGAAGAACGTGACGTCGGCCCCCAGCGCGAGCATGTCGCCGCTGCCCTCGTCCACCGCGAACAGGAACCGCCCCGGCAGCCCGGCCAGCCGGGGCCGCGAGCACAGCGCCCGGTCCAGCGCCGCCACCAGGGGCTGCGGGTCCAGCAGGCCGGGGCCCGTGCGACCGCCGAGCGGCGAGGCCACGATGTTGCGTACGCGCTCGTGCGCCTGCGACGGCAGCAGTCCGGCGGCGGCGATCCGCTCGGCGAAGGCGGCGGGTGAGCGCAGGCCGCGCACCTGGACGTTCGCCCGGGAGGTCAGCTCGATCACGTCCGAGCCGAGGTCGGCCGCGCAGGCGGCCAGCTCGCGCAGCCGGGCGGGTGAGATCGCGCCGCCGGGCAGGCGGACGCGGGCCAGCGGGCCGTCGGCGGCCTCGTGCACCTGTAGCGCCCCCGGACAGGCGTCGGGGCGCATACGTCCGGAAAAGTCGGCTATGGACACGATCAGGATGGTAACGCCACTTCTGGCGGGGGTCGCTCTTGTCGTAGGCTCCCTGTAGGCGATGGCTAGGGAGGAAGCCGGTGCGAATCCGGCGCGGTCCCGCCACTGTGACCGGGGAGCGAACCCCACCGCAGGCCACTGCCCGGCGACGGGTGGGAAGGCCGGGGTGAGCGCTGATCCGGGAGCCAGGAGACTCCGGCCGCCGCGACACCCGCGACCCGGGGCGAGGACCCCGAGGGAGGATTGCGCCGTGCCTGGCGACAGCCGTACCGTCCTGCTGCTCTCGACCTCCGACACCGACCTGCTCAGCGCTCGCGCGAGCGGTGCCGCCTACCGGTTGGGCAACCCGGCCCGGCTGGCGGCCGAGGAGCTGCCCGCCCTGCTGGAAGGCGCCGACGTGGTCGTGGTGCGCCTGCTCGGCGGGCGGCGCGCCTGGGAGGAGGGCCTGGACGCACTGCTGGCCGGCCCTCTGCCGGTGGTGGTGCTGGGCGGCGAGCAGGCGCCGGACGCTGAGCTGATGGAGCTGTCCACGGTCAGCGGCGGCGTCTGCGCCGAGGCCCACGCGTACCTGGCCCACGGCGGGCCGCCGAACCTGGCCGAGCTGCACGCGTTCCTGTCGGACACGGTGCTGCTGACCGGGCACGGGTTCGCGCCGCCGGAGGCCACGCCCTCCTGGGGGCTGCTGGAACGCGACGCGCGGCCCGGGCCGGGACCCGTGATCGGGGTGCTCTACTACCGGGCGCACCACCTGGCGGGCAACACCGCGTTCGTGGAGACGCTCTGCGCGGCCGTGGAGGAGGCGGGCGGGCGGGCGCTGCCGGTGTTCTGCTCCTCGCTGCGCACCGCCGAACCCGAGCTGCTCGACACGCTGCGCGCCGCCGACGCGCTGGTGGTGACCGTGCTGGCGGCGGGCGGCTCGCGCCCCGCGACGGCGGGCGCGGGCGGCGACGACGAGGCGTGGGACGTGGGCGCGCTGGCCGCGCTCGACGTGCCGATCCTGCAGGGGCTCTGCCTGACCACCGGCAGGCAGGCGTGGGAGGAGAACGACGACGGGCTGTCGCCGCTGGACGCCGCCTCGCAGGTGGCCATCCCGGAGTTCGACGGGCGGATCATCACGGTGCCGTTCTCGTTCAAGGAGATCGACCCCGAGGGGCTGACCGTCTACGTCGCCGACCCCGAGCGGGCCGCCCGGGTGGCGGGCATCGCGGTACGGCACGGGCTGCTCCGGCACACCCCGCCCGCCGAGCGCCGCCTGGTCGTGATGTTGTCGGCGTACCCGACCAAGCACTCCCGGGTGGGCAACGCGGTCGGCCTGGACACCCCGGCCAGCACGGTCAGGCTGCTGGCCAGGCTCGCCGAGGCCGGCTACG
The DNA here is from genome assembly GCF_053603495.1 of Nonomuraea sp. NPDC004186. Lineage (NCBI taxonomy): Bacteria > Bacillati > Actinomycetota > Actinomycetes > Streptosporangiales > Streptosporangiaceae > Nonomuraea > Nonomuraea sp. NPDC004186. The sequence goes on from NZ_JBSGFQ010000033.1 coordinate 18,605, forward strand.
ACCTCGGCGAGGGCTTCCCGGGCGTGGCCGAGCAGGACGGCGACGCGCTCATCCACGCGCTGATCGCCGCCGGCGGCCAGGACCAGGACTGGCTGACCGAGGAGCACCTGGCGGGCAATCCGGTACGCATCTCCGCCGCGTCCTACGAGCGCTGGTACCGCACCCTGCCCGAGGAGCTGCGGACGGAGATGGAGCGGCACTGGGGGCCGCCGCCGGGCGAGCTGTTCGTGCACGAGGGTGACATCGTCCTCGCGGCGCTGCGGGCGGGGAACCTGGTGGTGATGGTGCAGCCGCCGCGCGGCTTCGGCGAGAACCCGATCGCCATCTACCACGACCCCGACCTGCCGCCCAGCCACCACTACCTGGCCGCCTACCGCTGGCTGTCGGCCGAGTTCGCGGGCTCCGGCGCGCACGCGATGGTGCACGTGGGCAAGCACGGCAACCTGGAGTGGCTACCCGGCAAGTCGGCCGGCATGTCCGCCGCGTGCGGCACCGACGCGGCCATCGGCGACCTGCCGCTGGTCTACCCGTTCCTGGTGAACGACCCCGGCGAGGGCACGCAGGCCAAGCGGCGGGCGCACGCCGTGCTGGTGGACCACCTGGTGCCGCCGATGGCGCGGGCGGAGACGTACGGCGACATCGCCCGGCTGGAGCAGCTCCTGGACGAGCACGCCACGATCGCGGCCATGGACCCGGCCAAGCTGCCCGCCATCCGGGCGCAGATCTGGACGCTCATCCAGGCCGCCCGGCTCGACCACGACCTGGGGCTGGCGGACCGGCCGCACGACAGCGAGTTCGACGACTTCATCCTGCACGTGGACGGCTGGCTGTGCGAGGTCAAGGACGCGCAGATCCGCGACGGCCTGCACGTGCTCGGGCAGGCTCCGGCCGGGCAGGTGCGCGTGGACCTGGTCCTGGCGATGCTGCGCGCCCGGCAGATGTGGTCGGGCCGCGAGACGCTGCCCGGCCTGCGCGAGGCGCTGGGCCTGGCCGAGGACGGCACGGCGAGGCTCGCCAGCGTGGACCGGGCCGAGGCGACCGCCCGGGCGCTGGTGGAGGCCATGGAGGAACGCGGCTGGGCGACGGAGGCGGCGGAGGAGGTCACGCGGGAGGTCACGCGCGAGCTGCCCGGCGAGCGGCGCGACCTGGTGACGCGGGTCCTCGAGTTCGCCGCCACCGAGGTGGTGCCACGCCTGGCCCGCACCACCGACGAGCTCGACCACGTCCTGCACGCCCTGGACGGCGGCTACGTTCCCGCCGGGCCGAGCGGCTCCCCGCTGCGCGGCCTGGTCAACGTGCTGCCGACCGGCCGCAACTTCTACTCCGTCGATCCCCGCGCGGTCCCGAGCCGGCTCGCCTGGGAGACCGGCCAGGCCATGGCCGAGTCGCTGCTGGAGCGCTACCGGTCGGACACCGGCGAGTGGCCGCGTTCGGTGGGGCTGTCGGTCTGGGGCACCAGCGCCATGCGCACGGCGGGCGACGACGTGGCCGAGGTGCTGGCCCTGCTCGGCATCCGCCCCGAATGGGACGAGGCCTCACGCCGGGTCACGTCCCTGGAGCCGATCCCGCTCGCCGAGCTGGGCCGTCCCAGGATCGACGTGACGGTCCGGATCAGCGGTTTCTTCCGCGACGCGTTCCCGCACGTGGTGGCCATGCTCGACGACGCCGTACGGCTGGCCGCCGGGCTGGACGAGCCGTACGAGGACAACTACGTGCGCGCCCACGTCGCCGCGACCGGGGGCGACGGGCGCCAGGCGACCATGCGCGTCTTCGGGTCGGCGCCGGGCGCGTACGGGGCCGGGCTGCTGCCCCTGATCGACAGCCGCAACTGGCGCGACGACGCCGACCTGGCCGAGGTGTACGCGGTGTGGGGCGGCTTCGCCTACGGCCGCGACCTCGACGGCGTGGCGGCCCGCCCGCAGATGGAGGACGCCTACCGCAGGATCGCGGTGGCCGCCAAGAACGTCGACACCCGCGAGCACGACATCGCCGACTCCGACGACTACTTCCAGTACCACGGCGGGATGGTCGCCACCGTCCGCGCGCTGACCGGCAGGGCCCCGGCCGCGTACGTCGGCGACAGCACCCGCCCCGACGCCGTCCGCACCCGCACCCTGTCGGAGGAGACCTCGCGCATCTTCCGGGCCAGGGTCGTCAACCCGCGCTGGCTGGCCGCGATGCGCCGCCACGGCTACAAGGGGGCCTTCGAGCTGGCCGCCACGGTCGACTACCTGTTCGGCTACGACGCCACGACCGGGGTGGTCGCCGACTGGATGTACGACAAGCTCACCGAGACGTACGTGCTCGACCCGGAGAACCAGGCGTTCATGGCGCAGTCCAACCCCTGGGCCCTGCACGGCATCGCCGAACGCCTGCTGGAGGCCGCCGAGCGGGGCATGTGGCAGCACCCCGACCCGGAGGTCCTACGTGGCCTGCAGGAGGTCTACCTCAAGACCGAGGGCGACCTGGAGGACGACACCAGCCGCTGAGCCGTCATCGGCTGCCCGGCCCAGTGCAGGTGCAGGTAGGACGCGGTCACCTGGGCGTCGCCGAATCCGTCGGCGCCACCTTCCCAGCGGAACAACGGCTCGCCGGCGTACTCGACGGCGGTGCGGTGGAACTCGTGCCCGCGAAAGCGTTCGCCCGGCTCCGTCAGCGGCGAACGCCTGAGCGCGACCGCGTCCCGGTAGCCGAGCGTCAGCCTCGGCGTCATCCGTGCCCGGCCCGGCACCCGCCCGCACATCCGCTGCCCGTCCAGCTCCTCGCACAGGTAGAGCAGCCCGGCGCACTCGGCGGCGATCGGGCCGCGGAAGGCCGCCACCTGCGCGCGCAGCGGCTCGTTGGCGGCCAGCTCGGCGGCGTACACCTCGGGGAAGCCGCCGCCGATGACGAGCGCCGCGGTCCCGTCCGGCAGCCGCTCGTCCCGCAGCGGGTCGAACACCGCGACGTCCGCCCCGGCCGCCCGCAGCAGCTCGACGTGCTCGGCGTAGCCGAACGTGAACGCAGCCCCGCCCGCCACCGCCACCACCGGCCGGTCCGTCCGCTCCCCCCGCGCGGGCTCCCAGGGGACGGCGTCCAGCGGCGGGGCCGACGCCGCCAGCCGGAGCAGCGCGTCGAGGTCGCACGAGCGGGTCACCAGCGCGGCCAGCCGGTCCACCGCGGCCAGCGCCTCGGCCTCCCGTTCGGCGGCGGGCACCAGCCCCAGATGCCGCGACGGCGTGGAGACGGCGTCGTCGCGGCGGATCGCGCCCAGCACCGGCATCCCCGCCGCGGCCAGCGCGGACCGGCACAGCTCCTCGTGCCGGTCCGAGCCCACCCGGTTCAGCACCACCCCGCCCACCCGCACCCGGGGGTCGAACGTGGCGAACCCGTGCACCACCGCCGCCACCGACCTGCTCTGCCGCGCCGCGTCCACCACCAGCACGACGGGAGCGTCCAGCAGCCTGGCCACGTGAGCGGTCGAGGCGAAGTCGGTGTCCCCCTTACCGTCGAACAGCCCCATCACGCCCTCGACCACCGCCACGTCGCATCCCGCCGCCCCGTGCCGGAACAGCGGCCGTACGCGCTCCTCACCCACCAGCCACGGATCCAGGTTGCGGCCGGGACGCCCGGTGGCCAGCGCGTGATAGCCCGGGTCGATGTAGTCGGGGCCCACCTTGTGCGGCGAGACGCGCAGCCCGCGCGCCCGCAGCGCCGCCATCAGCCCCGTGGCCACCGTCGTCTTGCCGCTGCCCGACGACGGCGCGGCGATGACGAGCCGGGGAACTACCACTCGATGCCCTTCTGCCCCTTCTGCCCAGAATCCATGGGGTGGCGGACCTTGCCCATCTCCGTCACCAGGTCCGCCACCTCGATCAGCCGCTCGGGCGCGTCCCTGCCGGTGATCACCACGTGCTGGTTGCCGGGCCGTCCGGCGAGCGCGGCCACCACGTCGTCCAGCTCCAGCCAGCCCCACTTCAGCGGGTACGTGAACTCGTCCAGCACGTAGAACCGGTACGTCTCGGCCGCCAGATCCCGCTTGATCTGCTCCCACCCTTCACGGGCGTCGGCCGCGTGATCCTCCTCGGCGCCCGGCCGCTGGATCCACGACCAGCCCTCGCCCATCTTGTGCCAGGTCACCGAGCCGCCCTCGCCCGTCTCCCCGAGCACCTTCAGCGCCCGCTCCTCGCCGATGCGCCACTTGGCCGACTTCACGAACTGGAACACCCCGACCGGCCAACCCTGGTTCCAGGCCCGCAACGCCATCCCGAACGCCGCGGTCGACTTGCCCTTGCCGGGACCGGTGTGCACGATCAGCAGCGGCCGGTTGCGGCGCTGCCGGGTGGTGAGGCCGTCGTCGGGGACGACGGCGGGCTTTCCCTGCGGCATGCTCAGACCGCCTTCCTGTGATCGCGCACCACCGAGCCGAGATCGGCCAGGGAGTCGAGGGAGACGAGACGGGCCCGCAACCGGGCCGCCAGCCGGACCGCCAGGCCCAGCCGTACCGGGCCGCTCTCGCAGTCCACGACCACCGCCGCCGTACCCTCCAGCAGCGCCGCCGCCCGGTCCACGTCGCCGCCCGCCGTGGCGCGCCCGTCCGTCACCAGCACCAGCAGGGGCCGCCGCGCGGGGTCGCGCAGCCGTTCCACGCGCAGCACCTCGGCGGCCCGCGCCAGACCGGCCGCCAGCGGGGTGCGCCCGCCGGTCGGCAGCGAACGCAACCGCGCCGCGCCCGCCTCCACCGACGAGGTCGGCGGCAGCGCCACCGCCGCGCCCCGGCCGCGGAAGGTGACCAGGCCGACCTTGTCGCGCCGCTGGTAGGCGTCGAGCAGCAGGCTGAGGACCGCCGTCTTGACCGCGGTCATCCGCTTGCGCGCCGCCATCGAGCCGCTCGCGTCCACCACGAACAGCACGAGGTTGCCCTCTCTGCCCTCGCGCACCACCTCGCGCAGGTCGTCCTCGCGCAGCACCAGCCCGGGGCCGCGGCGCCCGCGCCGCAGCTGGTGGGGGGCGGCGGCCAGGACCGTCGCCGTCACGTGCAGGTCGCGCACGCGTCCGGCGGGGCGGCGCGAGCCGGTGGCCCGGCCGTGCGGGGTGCGCGAGCGCGACCGCCGCCCCGCCGCGCCCTCGCCGACCCCGGGCACCTCCAGCAGCGGCACCCGGTACGGCGCCGCCACCCCGGCCACCCGCCCGGCCGCTTCCTTCCCCGGCCCTCCGCTGTGCTCCGGCACCGCACCATCGGGGGCTGTGCCCTCGACGCCCGGCGGCATTTCCCTGCTCCCGGCCGCCTGGGCGGCATCGTCGGCCGTCGTCGGGTAGCTCTCGTCGAACGCACGGTCCTGCCGGTGCCCGCCACTCAGCCCGGGCCTGCTTTGGGGACCGCCGCCCTCGGGTCCGCCACCGTCAGGGCCGCCTTCGGGACCGCCTTCCGAGCCGCCGGATGGCGGGGTGCCCTCTCCGGCCGTCGTCGGCGAGCCCTCCGGCCCACCAGGTCCGGAAATATCAGGACCTCCACCGTCGGGATCGTCCGGATCCTCCTCATCCCCCGACGTCCTCTCCAGCAGCTCGTCCAGCAGGGCCTCGTCCAGCCCGGGCGCGTCGAACGGATCGCGCCGCCGCCGGTGCGGCAGCGACAGCCGGGCCGCGGCGCGCACGTCCTCGGTGGTCACCACGTCCCTGCCCTGCCAGGCGGCGTGGGCGATGGCGGTGCTCGCCGTCACCAGGTCGGCCCGCAGGCCGTCCACCTCGAACGCCGCGCACACGGTCGCGATCTGCCGCAGCCGCGCGTCGGGCAGCCGCACACCCGGCACCCGGGCGCGGGCCCGCGCGATCCGGCTCGCCAGCGCCATTTCCTCGGCCGCCCACCGGGCCGCGAACGCACCGGGGTCCGCGTCGAAGGCGAGCCGCCTGCGCACCACCTCGGCGCGCTCCTCCGGGTTCCTGGACGCCTTGACCTCGACGGTCAGCCCGAACCTGTCCAGCAACTGCGGCCGGAGCTCTCCCTCCTCCGGGTTCATGGTCCCGACCAGCAGGAACCTGGCGGCGTGCCGTACCGACACCGACTCGCGCTCCACGTAGCACGTGCCCAGGGCCGCCGCGTCGAGCAGCAGGTCGACGAGGTGGTCGTGGAGGAGGTTCACCTCGTCCACGTAGAGGACGCCGCGGTGGGCGGCGGCCAGCAGGCCCGGCTCGAACGCCTTCACCCCTTCCGTGAGCGCCCGCTCCACGTCCAGCGAGCCGACCAGCCGGTCCTCCGAGGCGCCGACCGGCAGCTCCACCAGCGCGGCCGGGCGCTCCAGCCCCTGGCCCCCGGGTTCGTGCGGCCCGTCCGGGCATCCGGCGTCGGGCGCGGCCGGGTCGCAGGCGAACCGGCATCCGGGCACCACGTTCACGGCGGGCAGCTGGGCGGCCAGCGCGCGCACGATGGTCGACTTGGCGGTGCCCTTCTCCCCGCGTACGAGCACGCCGCCCGCCCGCGCGGAGACCGCGTTGAGCACCAGCGCCAGCTTCAGGTCGTCGAGCCCGACGACCGCGCTGAACGGATATGTGACGATCAAATCAGAACCTTCCGGTTGACATGGGCGACCCGCCAGCCGGCGCGCGTGACGGTCAGCTCGGTGACGGACAGCGGCGCGAGATCGAAACGGGCGGCGCTCAGCGGGTCCAGCCCGAGCGCGTGGCCGAGCGCCGCCCGGATGGCGCCCGCGTCGCAGACGGCGACGACGCCTGGCTCCGCGCGTACGGACTCGAGCCAGGCGGCGACCCGCTCGGCGTGCGCCGCCAGGCTCTCACCGCCGTGCGGGGCCGCGTGCGGGTCGGTCAGCCAGCTCGCCAGCGCGTCCGGCTCCTCCCGCGCGACCCGCTCGTACGGCAGGCCCCGCCACCGGCCGCAATCCACCTCCGCCAGCGCCGGGACCGCCCGCGCCTCCAGGCCGAGCACGGCGACGGTCTGGCAGGCGGCAACGCTGGGAGCCGCCCACGCCACCACCCCGAGCGCAGCCACGACCGCCGACTCGACCACAGGCCCAGCCACGGCCGCCGACCCCGGCGCCGCCCCCACCGCTGACCCGGCCGCCGCCCCGGCCACCGTCTGGGTCAGGGCGGTGGCCCTGGCCAGGCTCGCCGCGTCGGCGTGCGCGTCGGACGCGGGGAAGCAGGCGGCCCGCATCCTCGGCGTGCTCGCGTGCCGTACGAACAGCACCCCGCTCAGCCCGGCGACGCGGCGGTCACCGGGCGGCGGGACGCCCGGTCGCAGGCCCACCCGAACAGCACGCCGAAGGCCGCCCAGAAGACGAGCTGCGTCCCCAGCGACGCGAGCCTGAACTGCCACAACAGCGTGGCGGGGAAACCGTCGGGCACCTCGTTCACGGTCGGCAGCAGGGTCCACGCGGCGATCACCGGAACCAGGAACGCCGCCACCGCCGCGCCCCACCGCGCCCACGGCCCGGCGGTGACCCGGCGCGCCGTGGCCACCGCGATCGCCGTCGCGGCCAGCCCGACGAGGATCGTGACCACGTAGAGCAGGGTGCGGCTGTTGATCGTCTCCGGGTCGCCCACGGCCGGTGGGTTGGCCGGATACTTCACGAACGGCACAAGGATCACCGCCACGAACGCCGTCCCGGCGGCGGCGAGGGCCAGCCCGCCGTCCGACCGGGGGCCGACCCGTCCGCGCAGGCCCGCGTACACGAGGGCGAAGATCCCTCCCACGGCCAGCCCGTACAGGCCCGTGGCCAGGAAGAGCCCGGCCTTCTGTCCCGGCCTGCCGACGAGTGCCTCCTCGCCGTGGTCATGGCCGGGCGCTTCCTGGGCGGCATGGGCCTCCTCCAGCGCGATGGCGCTGTCCACCCCCGGTTCCCCGAAGGCGAAGGCGAAGCCGCCCGCGATCAATCCGGCCAGCAGGCCCAGAAGCAGGCCCCTGACCAGCAGGGTGCGTACCATGCGCGTGCCTAGTGGCAGGGAACGCCGAGCAGGTGGCGTCCGTCGTGCATGAGTTCGTGCAGGTAGGCACCGGTTTGCGAGATGGCCCCGTTGTCCATCAGCACCAGGTAGGCGACCAGCAGCAGCACCGGAACGGCGAGCAGCCACAGCCGCAGACGGGGGAAGGGGATTGCCGAAGGAGTGGACAGACCACTCATACATGCCTCCTCAGGGATGACGCGTCCCGACCAACGAGGTCACGGAAGTCCAAGCGACCTGGCTCCCGGGATCTACGTCCCGGATACAGTGGCGCGTCCGCACCGGCATCTCACCGGATTTCCCTTGGACAATCGTGAAATCTACCGGAATGTATCCCTTACTCCCGTTCGAGTCAATGACGCGAGCGCCGCGTAAGGTACGGGGGATGAGGCGGCTCCTGGATGGGCCGGCCGCGGCGATCGTGGTCGGGATGTTCTGGTTGCCGCCGACGTTCGCCTCCGCGGACCGGTCACGGCTGGTGGCCGGGCTGGTGCTGGCCTGCGTCACAGGCGCGGTGATGGCCCTGCGGCGGCGACTGCCGACCGTGTCGCCGCTGCTCGCCGCGGGCGCGACCATCGCCGGGAGCGTCCTGGGGGTGTGCCAGGACCCGATGCTGGCCGCGGCGTGGTGCCTGTATCCGCTCGCGGTCGCGCGCGCCGGCCGCACCCGTACGATCGTCCTCGTCCTCGCCGGCCTCCTCACGGCGCTGGCGGCGGTGGCGGCGGTCCCGGGCGAGGACGCGAGCGGCGCCGGGCAGCGGCTGACGCTGGCCGTGGCCGCGTTGAGCGTGTCCTGGCTGCTCGGCACGGCGGTCGGCAGGCAGATCGCGGCCGCTCAGGAGGCGGAGCGGGCCCGGGTGCAACTGGCGGTGGCGCGTGACGTGCACGACGTCGTCGGCCACGCGCTCGGCGTGATCAGCGCGGAGGCGGGGGTGACGCGGAGCCTGGCCGACGCGAGCGAGCAGGAGTTACGCGACACGCTGGCCGGTGTCGAGTCGCACGCGAGGGGGGCGCTGGAGGAGATGCAGGCACTCGTACGCGGGCTGCGGTCCGAGCCCGGCGCGCCGGAGGGTGTCGCGGGGATCGCGCGGCTGGACGGACTCGTGGCGGCGACCCGCGCGGCGGGCGTGGGCGTCGAGGCGAGGATCGAGGTGAACGGCCCGGTCGACGACGTGGCCGGGACGGTGGCGTACCGGATCGTCCAGGAGTCCCTGGGCAACGTGGTGCGGTACGCGGCGGGCGCGGCCTGCTCGGTGGACCTTCGGCAAGTCGGCGGGGAGATCGTCGTGCGGGTGCGCGACCACGGCCCCGGCGCCCGACCGGCGCGCGGCGGGGACGGGTCGGGGCTGCGGGGGATGCGTGAGCGGGCCCGGCTGGTGGGCGGCACGGTGACCTGGGGAAACCATCCGGAGGGCGGATTCGAGGTGCGCGCCAGGCTGCCGGTCCGGAGCGCGTCTTGAGCGGGGCCGTCAGCGTCTTCCTGGCCGATGACGACGACCGTTTCCGGGCCGCGTACCGGAAGTTGTTCGACCGGACCGAGGGATTCCGGGTCGCCGGGGAGGCGGGCGACGGGGAGACGGCCGCGCGGCTCGTCGGCGCGCTCAAGCCCGCGGTGGCGCTGCTCGACGTTCAGATGCCGGGCCTGAGCGGCCTGGAGGCGGCGCGCCGCATCCTCCCGGACGCGGCCACCCGGGTGATCATGCTGACGACCTTCGACCTGGACGAGTACGTCTATGAGGCGCTGACCCTCGGCGCGTCGGGGTTCCTGCTGAAGAACGCGTCCCCGCAGGAGGTGCTCCAGGCCGTCCGCACGGTCCACGCCGGCCACGCCATGCTGGCGCCGGAGGTCACCGCACGGCTGATCCGCCGCTTCGCGCCGCAGCCGCCCGCGCGGCGGCACGCGTTCGCCGGGCAGGTGCTGTCCGAGCGCGAGGTGCAGGTCGTGCGGCTCGTCGCACGCGGGCACTCCAACCAGCAGATCGCCGACGAGCTGTTCCTGAGCGTGGAGACGGTCCGCACGTATCTGCGGCGCATGTTCGCCAAGCTCGGCGTGAACGACCGCACGCACCTGGCCGTGCTCGCCCACGAGGCGGGACTGCTGTACGAACCCCGGTAGGTGTCTCCTTTCGGGGGACGCGAGCAGGTGCCCTCCCGCCCCAGGCTGGCGACGTCCATCCGAGGCGAGGCAGGCGATGATCGAAATCTCACAACTCAGCAAGCGTTACGGGGCCAAGGCGGCCGTGGAGGAGGTCAGCTTCACCGCGCGTCCCGGCCGGGTCACCGGCTTCCTGGGCCCGAACGGCGCCGGCAAGTCCAGCACGCTGCGCGTCCTGCTGGGCCTGGACGCGGCGAGCGCGGGCACCGCGCTGGTCAACGGGATGCGGTACCGCGACCTGAGGCATCCCCTGCGCACGGTGGGGGCGCTGCTGGACGGAGCCGGCCCGGTGCCCGAGCGCCGCGGCGTCGATCACCTCACCTGGATCGCGCAGTCCAACCGGATCCCGCGGCGCAGGGTCCGGGAGGTGCTCGAACTCGTGGGGCTGGGCGAGGCGGCGCGGCGGCGGGTGAGGACGTACTCGCTGGGGATGGGGCAGCGGCTCGGCCTGGCCGCGGCGCTGCTCGGCGAGCCCGAGATCCTGGTGCTCGACGAGCCGGTGAACGGGCTGGACCCGGAGGGCATCCGCTGGATCCGGCGCTTCCTGCGGGATTACGCGGCGGCCGGGCGTACGGTGCTGCTCTCCAGCCACCTGATGACGGAAATGTCCGGCACCGCGGATGACGTGGTCGTCATCAACCGCGGGCGCGTCGTCACCCACGGCTCGCTCGCCCAGGTCACCGCCGGGCACCGCTCGCTGGAGGAGGCGTTCTTCGCGCTGACCGGCGACCCCGCGAGGCCGGGGTGGTGAGCGCCGTGCGGGCCGAGCTGACCAAGATCCTCACCCTGCCGCGCGTGTGGATCGCCACCGGCGTCGTCCTCGGCCTCCACGCGCTGGTCCTGATCCAGTCGGTCCGGCTGAACGCCGAGGCGGTCGCGGACATCACCCCCGACGGCGTCATCGAGATCTTCATCGGGACGCCGCAACCGGCCACCGAGGCGATCCTCGGTCTCCTCGCCGCGTCCTCGCTGCAGATGGGCCTGCTCGTACCGGTCCTCGCCGCGATGATCGCCGGGCAGGAGTTCCGCTCGAACCAGCTCGGGGTGACCGTGCTCGCCATGCCGCGGCGCGGGCGGCTGATCGCGGCCAAGGCCCTGGCGACCGCCACGTACCTGCTCCTCGTGGCGGTCCTGATCGCGGGGATCAGCACCGCCTTCATGTACGCCGCCGTCGAGGACTGGAACCCGGGCCTGCTCGTGACGGGCGCCGCGTTCCTCGGCCACGGGAGGTTCGTGGCCTTCGCGGTCCTGTCCGGGCTGACCGGCTTCGGGATCACCGTCATCGCGCGCAGCACGCTCGTCGGCGTCATCGTCACCATCGCCCAGATCGCCGTCACCATGACACAGGCACTGGCCGGGGCCGCTCCCGCCCTGGACGCGCTCCTCCCTGTCAGCGCCGCCCGGAACCTGCTGCTCGACCCCGGGATCAACCGGCTCACCGCCGGCCCCGTGCCCGCCCTCCTCGTGCTGGTCGCGTGGGCGGGGGTCACGACGGCGGCCGCCGGGATCACGCTCGGCAGGAGGGATGCGCGATGAGCGCCATCCGGCTCGCGGATCTGCTGCGCGCGGAGCTCACCAAGACCCGCACGCTCCCGGCGACCTGGGTCGCCCTGGGCGTCGCCTCCGCCGCGAACACCGTGCTCGGCCTCCTGGCGGCGACGGACTCCGTACGGCTCGCCGGGCCGGACGGGCCGGTCGCGATCGGGCAGCTGGGCACCCTCATGGTCGCGCCGGTCTACGTCTTCGCCGCGATCGCCGTCTTCGCGGCGGGCAGCGAGTACCGCGCCGGACAGCTGCGCGTCACCCTGGCCGCCGTCCCCGGCCGGCACCGGCTGGCCGCCGCCAAACTCGCCGCGGTCACGGCGGCCTGCCTGCTCGCGGCGGGCCCCGCGGTCCTGCCCGGCCACCTCGTCCAGCCGGTCGCCGATCCGGCCGCCCTCCTGACGGTGTATCTCCTGCTCAGCCTCATCGGATACGGCTTCGCCGTCGTCGCGAGGGGCGTCGTGGCGCCGCTCTCCGTGCTGTTCGTCACGCCGGTCCTCATCTCGCCGGCGCTGCGCGGCAGCATGCCGGACGCGGTGCGGCTTCTCCCCCATGAGGCGGCCCTCAGCCTCCTCGGCCTGCCCGCGGACCCGGCCACCGCCCTGGACCGCACGGGCGGGCTGCTGACGCTGATCGCCTGGGCCGGCCTGTCCGTCGGCGCCGGCTGGGCGGCCCTCGTCAGGCGGGACGCCTGAGGTGTTACGTTACGTTCCTTGCTCTTTGATCGGTTGAGGACTGCTGATGAGACAGGACGTGCGCGTACCGCTGCCGGACGGCGGTTCGCTGGAGGCGACGGTGGCGCTGCCGCAGGGGACGGCGCCCGCGGCCGGGTGGCCGGGCGTGGTGGTCCTGCACGAGATCTACGGCATCGAACCGGACATGCTGGACGTGGTGGACCTGTTCGCCGAGCACGGGTACGCGGCCGTCTTACCGGACCTGTACAGCCACGGCACCAGGGTCGGGTGCCTGACGCGGGCCATGCACCAGTTCGTGACCGAGAAGCCGGGTCAGCCGGCCGCCGACATCGACGCCACCCGGCAGTGGCTGGCCGGCCGCGATGACGTCGACGGCGGCCGGCTCGGCGTGATCGGCTTCTGCATGGGCGGCGGGTTCGCCCTCGCGTACGCGGCGAGCGCGCCGCCCGGCGTACGGGCCGCGTCGGTCAACTACGGCGCGGTCCCCCGCGACCAGGAGCGGCTGCGGTCGGTGTGCCCGGTCGTGGGCTCCTACGGCGGCCGCGACCAGGGCTTCGGGCGGCACGGCACGCGGCTGCGCGAGCACATGCGGGCGCTCGGCCTCGAGCACGACGTCGAGATCTATCCGGACGCCGGGCACTCCTTCATGACCGACGGCCATCACCCCGTCGCCAAGCTCGCGCTGTTCCCGCTGCGTCACGGCCTCGTCCGGGCGGCGGCGGACGACGCGTGGCGGCGCACGTTCGCCTTCTTCGACAGGTACGTGGCAGGCGGCGCGTAGCGCATGACATGCGGGAGGCCGCACGGCCTCCCGCATGTGGGGTCAGACCAGCGGCAGGCGCCGCACGCCGGTCATGGTCGGCATGGGCATGAACACCACGGGGTCCTCCGGATCGGTGCGCAGGTGGTCGAACCGGTCGAGCAGGATGTTGAGGGCGACCCGGCCCTCCAGCCGGGCCAGGGGGGCGCCCAGGCAGAAGTGGATGCCGCGGCCGAAGGCGAGATGCGGGTTGGGGTCGCGGTCGGGGTCGAAGACGTCGGGGTCGGCGAACTGCCGGGCATCCCGGTTGGCCGCCCCGAGCCAGAGCAGGACCGTCTGATCGGCCGGTATCGTCACGCCGCCGAGCTCGGTCTCGCAAGTGGTGCCGCGGGCGATCAGGGCGAACGGGGTGAAGAAGCGCAGGGACTCCTCGATGATCGCCGGGATCGCCGCGCGGTCTGCCCGCGCCCTGTCCTGGTGCTCGGGGAAGGCGTCCAGGGCCAGCACCGTGTTACCGAGCAGCATCGTCGTGGTGACGTGCCCGGCCAGCAGCAGGACGATCGCGAAGTTGACCACCTGCTCGTCGGGCAGGTGCTCGCCGTCCACCTCGGCCTCGACCAGCTTCGTGAGCAGGTCGGCGCGCGGCCGGCGCCGGCGTTCGGCGGCGTGGCCGGCGAGGTAGGCGGACATCTCCCACCACGACTTCATCGTGGTCTCCGTGTCCTGCTCCCGCCGTTCGAAGAGGTCGTCGAACGAGACCTTGGTGTCCTGCCGGAACAGCGTGTCGGCCCACTGCTTGAACAGCTCGCGATCGCTGCTGGGCACGCCCAGCAGCTCGGCGATGACGATGACCGGGAGCGGGTAGGCCAGGTCGCGCACCAGCTCGAACCCGCCGCGCTCGCGCGCCGCGTCGAGCAGTTCGTTGGTGACGGCGGCGATCCTCGGCTCGAGGTCCGCGACGACCTTGCGGGTGAAGGCGCTGCTGACCAGCTTGCGCAGCTTGCCGTGCTCCGGCGGGTCGATCTGGGTGATGAAGCCCTCCAGTGACAGCCCTTCCGGCTTCTGGTCCTCGGGGGCCAGGCGAAGGGTGTCGGAGGAGTACGTCGCGGGGTCGCCGAAGATCTCGTGCGTCTCGGGGTAACCGTAGACGTTCCACATTCCGGCGGCGGCGTTGTGCTCGACCGGCCCGCCCGGCCGCGGGCCGTGCAGCCAGAAGTGCTGTTCGGGGATGTTGTACCGCTCGACGATGTCAGACATCGTCACTCCCTTGATCGTTGGATGATTGTTCGGTTGAGCGGATCGCACGACCCGGCAGGGGACGCGGTGGCGTCGTGCCGGGGTCCTGCGGTGAACGGCACGTGCTCCTCGACGATCATGTTCACCCGGAGCCCTGATCGTCGTCTTTCAGCCGTTTGCGATACTCCTCCCAGCGCTGGAGCGACTCGTCCGCGTCGCGCATGAGGAACTCGAAGAAGTCCCTGGTGTCCTGCAACAGCGCCCGCTGCTCGGCGCGGTCGTCACCGATGATCGACAGTCCGAGGCTCAGCGCCTCCGCGATCGGCTCGACGCCGGCCAGCCGGCCCCGCATGATCTGGGCCCATCCTCCGCGAACGACCTGGTAGCGGTGCTCACGAGCCGACGTGGGGACGCGCTCGACCATCCCGCCGGCCTCCAGCTGCCTGGCGACCGTGCTGACCATGGTCTTGCTGACGCCGAGCTCGGCGGCCAGATCGGTGAGCGACTGGTCCGGCGGGTCGCAGATCAGCAGCCACGCGTACAGGCGGCCCATCGTCCGGCCCCCGGCGATGCGCTCCATGACGAGCCCCATCCGGTCGACGAACTCGGTCTCCTTCTGATCCACCTTGCCAACTCCGTGAGCGTCGTAAAGCACGTACTTGATGAAGTCTACGTCGCTGACTCGTCCCTCGCGTTGCCGGGCGCTCGCAGATCGAGATACCGTGAACATCCAGATGATGTCATCATTCAATTCAGGAGCGGATATGACCGATGTGCCCGAGGTCGACCTGACCGATCCCGCCGTCCTGGCGGACCCGTTCACCGCGTACACGAGCGCCAGGGAGCGGTCGCCCGTGGCGCGGCTGATGGCGCCCGGGTTCGGCCCGTTCTGGGCGGTGACCCGGCACGAGGAGGCCAGGGCCATGCTGAGCGACCCCAGGCTGACGACCAACGAGCACAGCTACCAGCGGCCCGACGTGCCGGAGCACTGCCTGCCGTACCTGCGGACCATGTCGGAGATGAACGGCGCCGAGCACGCCCGGCTGCGCCGGCTGGTCGCGCCCGCGTTCACGCGGCGCAGGGCCGCCGAGTTCGGGCCGCGCATCGAGGCGATCGTGGAGCGGCTGCTCGATGAGCTGCCCGCGGAGCCGGATCTGCTGGCGCACTTCGCGGGCCCGCTGCCGATCGAGGTGATCTGCGAGCTGGTCGGCATCCCCGTCGCCGACCGTCCCCGGTGGCGCGAGTACGGCGCCGCCATCGTGGCCGGGCACGGCGAGAGCTTCCGTGACGCCATCCCGCGCATCCTCGAGGGCGCCACCGCCGCGGTCGCCAGGGGCCGGGCGGAGCCGGGCGAGGACCTGATCTCCGACCTGGCCCGCGTCATGGAGGAGGACGGCGACCGGCTCTCCGAGACCGAGCTGATCACCATGGTCTGGACGCTCGTCATGGCCGGCCAGACGCCCACGAACCTCATCGCCAACTCCGTCGCAACCCTGCTGTCCCACCCCGGCCAGCTCGCCGCGCTGCGCGCCGACCCCGCCCTCATGCCGCGGGCGGTGGAGGAGCTGATGCGCTGGTGCGGGCCGCAGCTGCTGACCATCCCCCGCTTCACGGCGGAGGACGTCGAGATCGGCGGCGTGACCGTTCCCAAGGGCGTGCCGGTCACGGCCTCGATCGCCTCGGCGAACCGCGACCCGCGCGCCTTCGACGAGCCGGACCGGTTCGACCTGCGGCGCGAGGAGTCGGGGCATCTCGGGTTCGCGCACGGGCCGCACTTCTGCGTCGGGGCCTCGCTGGCCCGCGTACAGGCCGGGATCGCGATCGGGGCCCTGCTGCGCCGCTTCCCCGGCCTGGCGCTCGCCGGCGAGGTGCGGCACATGCCCGACCCCGGCACCTGGCGCCTGACGTCGCTGCCCGTGACCCTGTGAGACGGCGGTTCAGTAGCCGACCGTGAACCTGGCGCGGTGATGCCGGGGGCGCTCGGCCTCGTCGAGCAGCGCGACGGCGAAGTCCTCCATGGAGATCGCCGACCTCCCCTCGGCGTCCACCAGCAGCTCGTCGCCGCCGAGCCGGTAGCGACCGGTACGCTCCCCCGGCTCCAGCAGCGCGGGCGGGCTCACGTAAGCCCAGTCGACGCCCGGCTCGGCCCGGCAGACCTCAAGCTGGGCGTTGCAGGCCAGCGCGATGGGCCGCCACGAGGGCGGGAAGTCCGGGGTCTCGACGACGGTGAGGCCGCCGGTGCCCGGCACGGTCAGCCCGGCCGCGCCGCCGACGAGCAGCAGCCGCACGCCGGTCCTCGCCACCCCGGCCAGCAGCGCCTTGGCGGTCGTGACCAGGTCGGCCTCGTGGCCGGGCGCGGGCCGGGTGGCGCTGACGACGAGGTCCTGCCCGGCGCTGAGCGCGGCCACGTCCCTGACGTCCGAGGCGTCGCCGGCGCGGGCGTGCGCGGCGGGAGGCAGCAGGGGGAAGCGGGCGGGGTCGCGGACGACGGCGGTGACCTCGTGGCCGCGGGCCAGCGCCTCGGCCACCACCCTGCCGCCCACGGCTCCGGCGGCTCCGAAGACGGTGATGCGCATGTCAGGACTCCTTTCCAGCAAGGACGCGGGGCGTCTCGGCCGGCTTGCGGGCGGGCTGGCGCTGGGCCGCGACCAGGGCGGCCAGGACGACGAGCGCGCCGAGCGCCTGGGCCGCGGTGAGCTCCTGGCCGAGGACGAGCCAGCCGAGCGCGGTGGCGACCACGGGGCTGAGCAGGCCCAGGAACGTGACCTTGGTCGCCGACAGCATCCGCAGGCCCCGGAACCACAGGACGTAGGCGAGCGCGGATCCGATGATCGTGAGGTAGGCGTACCCGACGAGGTTCGCGCTGGTCAGGGTGGCCGGCGGCGCACCCTCGACGAGGAACGCCACCGGGAGCAGCAGCAGGCCGCCGGCCACGAGCTGCCAGCCGGTGGTGGCCAGCAGCGGCGCGGGCGACTGCCACCGCTTGCTCAGCACCACGCCCAAGGCCATCACGACGGCGCCGCCGAGCGCCGCGGCCACGCCGAGCGCGTCCAGCCGGGCGTCGGCCCGCAGCACGAGCAGGCTCACCCCGGCCACGCCCGCCACGGCGGCCAGCGTCGTACGCAAGGACAGGCGTTCACCCAGGAGCCCGGCCGACAGCAACGCGACCAGCAGGGGCTGGATGGCGCCCACGGTGGCGGCCACCCCTCCGGGCAGCCGGTACGCCCCCACGAACAGCAGCGCGAAGAACACCCCGATGTTCAGCGCGCCGAGCACCAGCGCGCGCCACCACCAGATGCCCGTGGGCAGGCGGCGGGTGATGGCGACCAGGAGGAGACCGGCGGGCAGCGCGCGGATCACGGCGGCCAGCAGGGGGCGGCCGGGCGGCAGCAGTTCGGTCGTGACGAGGTACGTGGTCCCCCAGATGGCGGGGGTCAGCGCGGTCAGCAGGACGGTTCCCGATTGATTTCTTAGCACTAAGACAAAGTATCTCAGCGCTAAGTTACTTGGCGAGGTGATTTACCTCACCGCTAAGGCATCGTTAGGCTGGAGTGGTGGCTGATCACGTCGACCTGATACTCAAGCAATGGGACGCCCAGCGCCCTGACCTGGACGTCTCGCCGATGGCGGTGATCGGCCGGCTGTCGCGGCTGATCCGGCTGATCGACGTGGAGCTGGGCCGTACGTTCGCCGCGCACGGGCTCGACCGGGCCTCCTTCGACGTGCTGGCCACCTTGCGCCGCAGCGACCCGCCGCACCGGCTGACGCCGGCCGAGCTGATGCGGGCCTCCATGGTCACGTCGGGGGCGATCACGCAGCGGCTCGACCGCCTGGAGTCCAGGGGGCTGGTGACCCGCACGCCCAGCGAGGCCGACGGGCGGGTGGTCTACGTGACGCTCACCGACGAGGGGTACGCCCTGATCGACCGGGCCCTGCCGGACCATGTCGCGACGGAGGACCGCGTGCTCTCGGCCCTGCCGAAGGAGCGCCGTGACGAACTCGCCCACACGCTGCGCGACCTGCTGGAGTCCCTCGGGGACACCACCACGCTCACCTGACCAGGGGCGTCATCAGAACCGGCCTGCGAGGCGCCTCGCCCACCTGTCCCGGGGCTCGGCTGTTATCGCATTGCGCGCCTGTGGGCCGGCCGACGAAGATCGCGCCATGGAGCGAAATGGGATCAATGCAGGCTGGCTTGCCCTGCGGCCGTTCAAACCGGCGGACATCCCGTGGGTCTATGAGGTGTCCCTGGATCCGGCCTTGCAGCACTTCGTGGAGTTGCCGGCGCCCTACCGCATGGAAGATGCGGCGTTCTTCGTGGAGCAGCTGGCCATCGCCGGCGCGCAGAGTGGACAGCGTCTGGAGTTCCTCGCCGAGGAGGCGTCCACGAGAGAACGCCTTGGCCGCGTGGGTCTGTGGTTGGGCGCACCGGGTACGGCCGAGATCGGATACTGGGTTGATCCGAAAGCCCGCGGACGTGGCGTTGCGACCGATGCGGTGCGAGCTGTGTGTCGGTGGGCCTTCCGCGTTCATGGTCTGGAACTGATCGAGTGGCGCGCCGAGGTAGGCAACTGGGCTTCCCGCCGAGTTGCGGAGAAGGCGGGCTTCACCGTGGAGGCCACGCTCCGGAAGCGACTTCTGCACCGAGGAATCCGGGTGGACGCATGGGTCGGCTCCCTGCTCAAGGGCGAGGCTCTGTGAACTCGGGCCGGCGGTTCCACCCGGTGCGCCTTGATGGCGTCTGGTTCCCGATCGGATCGTTCTCGTCCAGCACACGCGCCATGAGGCACCCGGCCTTCCTTCCCTTACGAAGATCATCAGCCTGTGCGGGCCGGCGTGCTCACCGCCACCACCAGTCGATCGCTGGAACGCTGGGAGCGCCCGTCGCGGCGGGGATGGCCGAGACGGTGGCCACGGTGCGGACGGCGCCAGGGTGGTCGCCGTCGGGATCGGTGTACCGCTCGGCGATCAGGCCCCATTCGAAGTTGCCGCGTAACAGGCAGGTGAGGTTGTCCAGGTACCGGAACAGCGCGGGTGAGGCGGACGGCATGACCTGGTCTCGCACCTCGACGAAGCGGGCGACGATCCGGTCTCGGAGGACGGCGGCGGCATGCAGCGCCCGGTCGCGGGGCAGGGTGTGGTCGCGCATGTAGAGGTCGATGAGGTTGCTGATCACGGGCCGGCTTGAGAGAGTCCGCTGCTGGGCGAGCCATCGCTCCTTGCCGTGCGAGTAGAGGTCGTTGTCGAGGGCGGCGGCCATGCCGGCCATCTCGGTCAGTGCCCGTACGCGTGCGCTGGTGATCTCGCCTTCGCTGATCGTGTCCGGCTCGGCCAGTTGGAAGAACTGCAGGGTGGGTTCGGCGGCGGAGTACATCAGCCGTAGGGCGAGGTACTCGTTCGCGTTCAGCGGGGCGGCGCGGGCGGCGGCGCAGAGCTCGCAGGCGGCGCCGAGCAGCCATTTGAGGTGACTGTCGGCGAGGCGGCGCACCTGTTCGGGGCCGGCTGCCTGGTGGATGCGGCGGGCGAGGTCGATGACGGGTGCCGTCATGGGGTGCCCGGGCGGCAGCAGGCCCGCGTCGGGGGTTTCCAGGGTGCGGATGATGCGTACGGCCATGTCAAGGAAGCCAGAGTCGGCCCCGGCGGTGGCGTCCCAGGGGACGTCGTCGAAGACGAACATGAGATAGCCCCAGTCGACGGCGATCTGGAGGCGGTCGGGGTCGGCCTGGGGACACAGGTAGCCGAAGAAGTGCGCGGTGCGGGTGCCGGTGATGCGGCGGGCCAGGGTCGGGTCGTCGCACAAGCCATGGCTTGCCATCCAGTCCAGGCCGCGCCGCTGCATCACCTCGATCTGCGGGTGCCGGCGCAGGGGAGCCGGGAAGTACATCGGGGGCAAGTGCACGGTGATGGCCGGATCGGCGGCGTTGGCCATTGCGGGTCCCTCGCGGTGGATGGTGAGCGTCAAGAGTGGGCGGGAGGTGGGTCGTCGCGGCGGATGGTGGGCGTCAGGGGCGGGCGGGAGGCGCGGCGTCGCGGCGGCTCAGCGGCAGGCTCAGGTGGCGGGGATGCAAGGCGGGGCGTCGCGGCGGCTCAGCCGCAGGCTCAGGTCGCGGGGATGCAAGGCGGTGCGCGCCAGCGGCCTGACCTGCTGTCCCGGGACCGGGTGCAGGTGCCAGCGGCCGGTGATGGTGGCCAGGGCGAGGATGAGCTCGATGGTGGCGAACTGGTCGCCGATACATCGGCGGGCGCCGTCGCCGAAGGCGAGGAAGTTCTTCGGCGATGGAGGCTTGGGGGCGCCGGAAGGGGTGAGAAAGCGTTCCGGGCGGAAGGTGTCGGGGTCGGGATAGTGGGCCGGCAGCCGGTGGATCAGGTAGGGGCTGTAGATGATGGTGGTGCCTGCGGCCAGGTGGTGGCCGCCGAGGTGGGTGTCGGCGGTGGTGTGGCGGGTGAGCAACCAG
The DNA here is from genome assembly GCF_053603495.1 of Nonomuraea sp. NPDC004186. NCBI lineage: Bacteria > Bacillati > Actinomycetota > Actinomycetes > Streptosporangiales > Streptosporangiaceae > Nonomuraea > Nonomuraea sp. NPDC004186. Next base: position 39,382 of record NZ_JBSGFQ010000033.1, read on the forward strand.
GCCGGTGGATACAGCCGCAGGGTTTCGCTGACCACGGCACTGGCGTAGCGCAGCTGCAGCAGATCCTCGCCGGTGGCGGCGCGCCCGCCGAGGACGCGCCGGCTCTCGTCGGCCACCCGGTCCTGTACGTCGAGGTGCTCGGCCAGCAGGTGCAGGGCCCAGCTCAGGGCGGCGCTGGTGGTCTCGGCGCCGGCGAGGAACAGGCTGGCGACGAGTTCGCCCAGCTCCCTGTCGGTGCGTGGCCGGCCCGTGCCCGACGGGGTGGGCGAGTCGGCGGTGGGGCTGTTGGCCAGCAGCACCGAGAGCATGTCGCCGTGGTTGTGGCCGGCGCTGCGGTAGTCACGTACGGCTTGGGTGGTGATGTCGTGCAGTCGCCGCTCAGTGCGGTGATAGGCGCGGTTGGCCGGGGTGGGCAGCCGATCCAGCGGGGGCGGGGTGATCATGCGGCGGAAGATGCCGCGCACCATCGCCGGAAGCGCCTGGCGGATCTCAGCAAGGGATCGACGGCTCGTGGAGGCGGGGAACAAGGTTCGCGTCATGGCCTCACAGCTGATCCGAAGGGCTGCCGTGGGGACATCGAGGATCTGGCCGTCGCGCCAGGAGTCGGCGACGTGGGCCAGATACCGCCCGAAGATGGTGGCGTAGCCGGGCAGTCGGGTGCGTTGAAAGGCGGGCTGGGCCAATCGGCGCAGGGGGCGGTGTTCGGCGCGGCGTGCGCACACGAGCCCACCGTCGCCTTCGACCTCTCGTACGCGCCGCCACAGGGCTCCGTCCTTGTCGAAGACGCGTTCGTCGCCGATCATCTGCCGGGCCAGATCCAGCCGGCAGACCACGACCGCATCGACGGGGCCGAGCGTGATCCGCACCAGGTCTCCGTGGGCGGGCAGCGAGCTGAGGAACCTCAGCGGATCACGAAGCAGGGCCGGGGCATGTCCCAGCAGTGGCCAGGCTCCCGGCGCGCGGGGAAGAGGAGCGACCTCGTCAACCGCCGCCGCCGGGCCGCTCGGCCGGATCTCGCCGTGCGGTGCGTGGCCCGTGCCGGGGTCGGCGGGTACGGCGGACGAGTTGGGCGGTGGGTCGTCGATGGGTGCGGCCAAGGGATGCTCCCGCGTGCGCGATGACAGGTGAAGTGGTCAGTGCCGGCGGTGGACGGTGATCTGGGCCAGGGCGCGGAGGTCGGCGCGGAGGTCCGCGCGGTGGGGCACGTCGACGGCTTGGCGCGGCGACTCCAGCGCGGCGTGCAGGCGGGTGTGTTCCCGGGCTCCGCCGGCCTCGACCAGTTCGGCGGCGTGCCGCGCCTGGGTGGCGTTCAGGGGGTACGGGTCGGCGTACAGGTGGGCCAGTCGGCGGCCGAGCGGTCCGGGTGTGGACGGGGCCGCGATCATCGGTGCGGTCATCTTCCGTTCGAGAAGGTCTTGCTGGGCCGGCAGATCCCCCCAAATTCCGACGGCGGCTCGTGTGGAGCATCCGCAGCCGGTGCTGCCGCACCCGGCTGTGGGCCGCGAAGAACTCGGACAGGCGATGCTGGCGGGTGAGCATTCCCCCGGAGAAATCACATCTTTTCTCTACCAATCCCTACGTACTGTAATCTCCCCTGCGTGACAGGTAATCATCGCTGGCAGTGCTGCCGTTCTCGCCTGTTGCGGCGTAACGCCGATCCGCTCAGTGAGGGCGACCGTTCCGCCTCGCCCAGGTGTCGCTGACCGAGGCGGGACAGGACAAGGGCGACGGTCAGCTGGAGTTCGGCGGCTGGATGATGTCGTCGGCCACGATGACCATTGCCGGTCGAGAGCCACCCTGGTCGTCCACGTTTCCCACTGATCTTTCCGTCGTGATGTCGAGACGGCCGGATCGGCTCCGACCTTCTCGTGACGGCACCGGGTGGCGGCGCCGCCGGATCGGAGGAAGGCGCGCGATGAGCAAGGTAGTGCTGGATGTGTCGATGTCCCTGGACGGGTTCACGGCGGGACCGAACGTCCGGAAGGAGGAGCCCATGGGGGACGGCGGTGAACGGCTGCACGAATGGATGGCCGGGGAAGGGCCGGACGCCGGGGTCGACCTCGGCATCCGCCGGCAGGTGGACGCGGCGGTGGGAGCCGTCGTCATCGGACGGCGCACCTTCGACCTCGGCGTGGTCCCGTGGGGTGGCACGCCGTGGCCCGGCGTCCCGAGCTTCGTGGTCACCCACCGGACCAGGGAGGATCTCCTCGGCGACAACGGCGGGACGTTCGCCTTCGACGGGCTGGAGGCCGCAGTCCGACGTGCCAAGGATGCCGCCGGGGACAAGGACGTCCTGGTGCTGGGTGCGGACGTCGCCCGGCAGTTGCTCACGGCGGGGCTGCTCGACGAGGTGTGGCTCCACCTCGTCCCCCTGCTGATGGGGGCGGGCACGCCGCTGTTCGCCGGGGAGCGGGCCGAGCTGATCCCGGAGGGGGAGCCCGTCGCGGGAACCGGGTCCGTGACCCACCTGCGCTACCGCGTACTGAAGCCCTGACGCCCTTGACGCCCTCGCGGCGTGACGAGGAGGTGAGGTGTCCACGGCGGCTGAGCGCGGGCGAGGACGGACCCGGCCGGCGCATCGGTCTCCTGCGCGTCCAGATCGTCCGGAGCCGACGACGAGGACCTGGCAGGCGGCGGCCGGGCCAGGTCCGGGTGCCGCGTGACCGGTTCAGCCCAGATCGAGTTTGGCCAGTTCCGCCCAGTACCAGGGCACGACCTCGCGCCCGGCGTCGGAGCGGGGGTCGGACCAGTCTCGGATCCATTCGCCGAGGATGCCGAGGAAGGAGTTGGGGATGCTGCCCGCCTGGATCACGCGCTGGATGCCGGCTTCGTGCGCGGCCGGGCTGGTGCCGCCGACCGCGTCGGTGACGACCATGGTCCGATAGCCGTCGCGCTGGGCGTGCACGACGGGGAAGGCGAGGCAGATCTCGGTCCATAACGCGGCGAAGACGACGTTGCGGCGCCCGGTCGCCTTGATGGCACGGCGTACGGGTTCGTCCTCCCAGGCGTTCATGGTCATGCGGTCGTACTCGGTCAGGGCGGGCACCTCCTCACGCAGCGAGGGGATGGTGGGGTGGTTGACCCCCGCTTTGACACCCACGGTGGTGAGCACGGTGGGGATCTTGAGCAACCGGGCGATCCGGGCCAGCGCCTTGACGTTGAGCTGGAGCAGGTCCTTGTTCATCGAGGTGACGCCGTTGACCATCTCGGGCTGGTAGTCGATCAGCACCAGCATGGAGTTCTCCTGGCTGAACAGCGGGTTGGACTCGCTCGTGCCGCTCTCGGCGGACGCGGTGCCGGCCAGGGCGGGGGCGATCGCCGCGGCGGCCCCGACAGCACCGACAGCGCCTGCGGTGAGTGCCTGCCTGCGGGTTGGATTGCTCATGCCGAATCCTTCACTTGGGGAAGATTGAATCTTTAAGTAGAAGGTAATGCGCAGGCATCCAGAAGCCGTAGACGACACGTATACGTGCTTTCAGCCGACTCGTCGGTGATCTCGTCCTCGTTGCCGACCCCGAGGTAGCGCAGATCGAAGGGCTCGGGGTGGCCGAGCGCGGGAGCGGCTCCTGGTGTTCAGGCGGGCGCGGGGTTCAGCCGCGGCGCCGGCGGCCGGAGCCGCGGCCCGAACGCCGCCCCGAGCCGGAATCGGAGCCGCGCCCCGAGCCGGAAGCGCGGTTGGAATCGGAGCCGGTCCCTCGTGCGGAGGCCGTGCCGCGTGCGGAGCCGGGGTCGCGGCGGGAGCCCGTGCCGCGGGACGGCCGTTCGTAGCGGGTGGCGGGCCAGTGGGCGGGACGGGTGAGCGCGGCCGGGAGGCGGGTGGCGGCGTCGCCGGTGGCGGCGTTGAGCTGGGGCTGGGTGAGGAAGAGCGCACCCGACAGGTCCGCGCCCGCCAGGTCGGCCCCCCGCAGGTCAGCCCCGATCAGATCCGACTCCCGGAGGTCCGCACCCCGCAGATCGGCGCCGATCAGGTACGCCCCGCGAAGGTTGGCACCCCGCAGGTCGGCGCCCGACAGCTTGGCCCCGATCAGATCCGCTCCCCTGCGCTCCTTGCCTTTGCGCCCGGCCCGGACCAGCTCACTCGTCCGCAGCAGCAGCACGTTGACCTCGGCCCGGTGCGCCGGCACGTCCAGTTCCTTCAGCGCGTCCGGACTTTCCCGGGTGAGCCGCTCCGTCGCGTCGAACGCGCCCTGCAGCTCGGCGTGGACGGGCCTGGCGGCCTCCAGCGTCAGCGCCTCCGCCAGGTACCACAGCAGCTCGTGCAGCTGCCGCACGACGGGGAAGATCGCGTACATCTCCCCGGCCGTGCCCGGCGCCTGCCGCCAGCTCGTGCCCTGGAAGGTGACCTGCGAGACCTTCTGGCCCGCCCCGAAGCAGTCGTACACGGTGCAGCCGGGAAAGCCGCGCTCCCTGAGCTCCGCGTGAATGGAGCAACGGAAGTCGTCACGCAGGTTGCGGCAGGGCTCCCCGGCCTTCTTGTCCACCGCGAAGTCGGCCGACGCCGCGAACGGCAGCGCGACGCAGCAGAGCCCGAAGCAGCTCTCGCAGTCGGCCAGCAGGCCGAGCTCGCGCGGGTTCGTTCCAGGCAACGTGCGGGCCTCCTCCGGCGGATACGGTCAGGCCATCAAGGGTACTCACTCGTGGACGTACGGCGTCGTCGTGGTGATCGCCTCGAACCCCAGCCGCAGCAGGATCGGACGGCTCTGGCTGGAGGCGTCCACCTGCAGATGGTCGTAGCCGCGGGCGACCGCCTCGCGGGCCCGGTAGGCGACCAACGCCCGGTAGATGCCGCGCCCGCGCCACTCCGGCACGGTGCCGCCGCCCCACAGGCTCGCGAACCGGGTGCCCGGGTGCAGGTCCATGCGGGCCGCGCTCACCGGCACGTCACCGGCCATCGCGAGGAGGGCGACGACCTCGCCCCCGGCGAGCTGGTCGAGCAGCCGTTCCCGGAAGTGCGCGTCAGGGGTGCCGAAGGCGCTCTCGTGAACGTCGGCCATCAGCTCCACACCGTCGGAACCGGTCACCGGCACCAGCCGCACCCCCTCGGGCGGTTCCCCTCCGAGGGGCAGGCGCGGGATCTCGGCGATCATCAGCGTCTCGGCGGGCTCCGGGGTGAATCCGGCGGCCAGGAGGCGCCGGTCGAGGTCGCCGGGCCGGTCGTAGCCATACAGCTTCCACTCGAACGGCCGCCCCAGCTCCCCGAAGTAGCGCACCTGCTCGGCGATCTCCGCGTCCGCGTTCCGCTCGTCGAGGCCGGACCAGAGCACGCCGTTCCAGCCGTGCTCGGGAGCGACCTGCCGCACCACGTTGCCGACCCGCTCCACTTTGGCGTCCGGCCCGTCGGCGCGGGCCTCCTGGCGCAGCTGCCGGTCGAAGAGTTCCAGCATCTCAGCCCCCGAACCGTCGCTGCCGGGCGGCGAAGCTGCGCAGCGCCCGCAGGAAGTCGATCTCACGGAAGGCCGGCCAGTAGGCCTCGCAGAAGTACAGCTCGGAGTAGGCGGACTGCCAGAGCAGGAAGTTCGACAGGCGCTGCTCGCCGCTGGTGCGGATCACCAGGTCGGGGTCGGGCTGACCGGCCGTGTAGAGGTGGGGCGCGATGTCGTCCACGCTCAACGTCGAGGCCAGCTCCACCATGGACTGCCCGGTCTCGGCCCGCTCGTACAGCAGCTCGCGCAGGGCGTCGATCACCTCCTGGCGGCCGCCGTACCCGATGGCCAGCGTGAGGTGGAAGCCGGTGGCACACGTACGGGTGGCCTCGACGGCGCTCTTGAGCGCGCGGGCCGTGGTGTCGGGCAACATGTCGAGCAGGCCCGCCACGTGGACGCGCCAGCGCGCGTCCGGCCGGTCCAGCCGCTCGGCGACCATCTCCTCGATCACCCGCAACAGGTAGGCGACCTCCTCGTCACCGCGGCGCTGAAGGTTCTCCGTCGAGCACAGGAACACCGTCACGTGCTCGATCCCCAGCCCCTCACACCACGACAGCACGTGGTCGATGTGCTCGGCGCCGTACTTGTGGCCGATGCTCGGGCTGGCCAGACCCTGCTGCCTGGCCCAGCGCCGGTTTCCGTCCATGATCAAACCGACGTGGCGGGGCAGCGGACCCGCCGTGGCCTGACGGCGCAGCCGCCGGGCATAGAGGGAATGAAGAAGATCAGTCGTCCACATCCTCCAAGGATGGCCCACCCGCCGAACCGGCACCGCCCCCTTACCCATTTCCGTGACCGAGCCGCAAGCCGTCGTCGCCCCAGCCGTCCCCCCAGTCGGCGTCCCTGGCCGCGCGGTAGAGGTCGCCCTGCCGCTTGGACACGATCACGTCGCGGATCCCCTCCTCCCCGGCGCACAGGCGCAGGGACACCACGCCCTTGCGTTTGACCGGGTGGCGCAGGATCCGGGTGTCGGCCCGCTCCCCCGGGACCGTCGTGGCGGCCACGTAGGAGAACTTCTCGTCCTCGAAGCTGAGCGTGCCCGCCTTGATCCGGCGGTGCAGGGACGTCCTGGGCAGCCTGACGGAGAAGTGGCACCAGTCGCGTCCCTGCTCGATCGGGCAGCGCCCGTCGTGGGGGCAGGGGGCGGCGACGCTCAGCCCCTGGTCGACCAGGACCTCTCTGGCCTCGGCGACGGTGGCGTAACCCGCCGGGGTGCCGGGCTCGATGACGATCACCATGGCCGCGTCCGCGGCCAGCCAGCGGACGATCTCCCGGCGCTTGTCCTGGGGGAGCTCGCCCAGGGCGTACGACATGGTCACCAGGTCGGCCGCGGGCCGGTCGAGGCCGGGACGCACCGACGCCTGCCGCCAGGTGGCCCCGCGCAGGGACTCGGACGTACGGGCGAGGCGTTTGCCCAGGTCGATGATCTGCGGGTCGTGCTCGATGACCGTGACCCGCTCGATGGACGACCAGGTCTCGCCCGCCGCCCAGATCGCCGCCCCCGTGCCGCCGCCGACGTCGAGGTGGCTCCCCGGCCGGAAGCCCGGGGTCATGGCGGCCGCCTGGCGCATGGCCGTGGCCGCGGCGGCGTAGGTGGCGGGCATCCGGTACGCGGCATAGGCCGCCACGTCGGCCTGGGACCTGATGTGGGTGCCTCCGCCGGTGGCGGCGTTCGTACGGTAACGCTCGGTGAGCCGCGCCACGGAGTCGGACAGCTCCTGCGGCGCGTAGCCGGACAGGGCCTTGTCCAGGGCGGCTCTGAGTTCTTCTGGAAGCATGGATGGGTTCACCTGTGGTCCGTACGTGGCTTGCCTGCGTCAATGATGCTCGCGATTCGACGGTGCTCGGAACTCATGCGGCCCGTGCGGCTGCGCCCCTGGCGAACAGGCCGATCCTCCGGCCCGCACGGCTGCGCCGCTGGCGAACAGGCCGATTCCCGGCCCCGCGCGGCGGTAGCGTGCCGAGCATGCTGATCATCGACGACGTCAAGATCGCGTACGAGGAGGCCGGCCCCGCGACCCCCGTGGGCACCGTCGTGCTCGTGCACGGCGGGACGACCGACATGCGCCTCTGGGAGCACCAGTTCCGCGCCCTCTCGGAGCGCTACCGCGTGATCCGCTACGACTGGCGCGGCCGCGGCCGGTCCGGCGACGCCGAAGGTGAGGTGTGCCATCACGAGGACCTGCTCGCCGTCATGGACGCGCTGGGAGTCGAGCGGGCGGCGCTGGTCGGCAACTCGATGGGCGGCGCGTACGCGACCGAGGTCGCCCTGGCCGCCCCCTCCCGGGTGGCCGCGCTCGCCCTGATCAGCTCGGGTCTGGCCGGCCACCCATGGCCGCAGGAGATGCTGGACCAGGCGCGCGAGCGCGTCCACGGCTCGGTGCCCGCCGACCGCCTGGCCCGCTACCGCGCCGGCACCGCCGACCACGTGGATCCCGCCGACGTACGCGCGATGGCGGAGGCCCACACGCTCTGGCAGACCGCCGGGCCCGACCGTGGCCGCGACGCGCTCTCCGACGAGGTGTGGGAGTCGGCGGTGGAGATGTGCCGCCTGGTGTTCGAGCGCTCCTGGAGCGGCTCCCGATCCACGGAACGCCACCTGGTCCCGCCCGCCGTGACGCGCCTGCCCGAGATCACCGCCCCCACCCTGGTGATCAACGGCCTGTCGGACGTGCCCGGCATCCAGCAGATGTCCGACCTGCTCAGCGCCGGCATCCCCGCCGCCCGCCGCATCGACCTCCCCGAGACGGGCCACCTGCCGCCGCTCGAACGCCCCGCGGAGGTGACCGAGGCCCTGACGGCATTCCTCGCGACCGTCTTCACCTCCTGACCCACGCCCCGGGCCCGACGCCCCCGCTTCCAGCTCGTCCCGGCCTTCCAGGGCGCCACTTCCCCTGCCCCGATCGACGCCACCGCACTTCAACGGGCCCCTCGACCACCGCGGCATGGCGAGCGCGGGCGTCACCGGCTCGGCGACCGGCGGGCATGTCAGGTGGGCGAAGCCGGGGCGCCAGGCCGGTGACGGTGGAGGCGGAGGTCCAGCCAGTCACGACGGGGGGAAGGGGCCAGGCCAGTGACGGCGGGGCAGGTCAGGGCGGTGACGGCGGGGGTCAGGCCGGGGATGGCGGGGGCGGGGCCAGGCCAGTGACGGCGAGGCAGGTCAGGGCGGTGACGGCGAGGGCCAGGCCGGGGATGGCGGGGGCGGGGCCAGGCCAGTGACGGCGAGGCAGGTCAGGGCGGTGACGGCGAGGGTCAGGCCGGGGATGGCGGGGATGAGGGTCAGGTCGGTGTAGCCGGGGTGCGATCGGGCTGGGGGCGGGGGCGGCCGGTCGTGGAGGCGTACTCGGCGAGGATCCCGTCGATGGCGGACGCCAGCAACTCCCGGTGCTCCGCCGGCAATTCCCCCGTCAACGCCTCCAGCCGCGCCTCGACCCCGTCGTGCGCCAGCGCCCCAACGCGCTCCCCTTCGGGGGTCAGCTCGACGAGCCAGGCACGCCGATCCCGGGAATCACGCGTGCGGGCCACGAGCCCCCGCTTCTCCGCCCGGTCGACGAGCCCCGTCAGGCTCGACTTCTCCAGGTGCAGCGTACGCGTCAGCTCCGTCATCCCCACCGGCCCGCCGACCAGCAGGCACAGCAGCTGCGCCTGCTGCGGCGTAAGGTCCTGGTCCCTGCCGACGTCCCCGAACACCTGCTGCACCAGGTGCCCCAGACGTACGAGGGCGGTAGTGAACGTCGCGACCACGGCATCGAGTCTAGTTGACAATGGTTCATAATACGAACTAATTTAGTTCTTGTTACCAACTGTTCGCACTACCAACCAAAGTCCGGCGGCGAACGGCACATCCAAGGAGCCCCCATGCCCGACTACGGCCACGAGCTGCTCTTCAGCGTCAGCTTCGCGCCCTCCGCCCACCAGGCCGACACCGTCGTCGCCCTCTCCCAGCTCGCCGAGCGCGCCGGACTCGACCTCGTCACCTTCTCGGACCACCCGTACCAGCCCACCTTCCTCGACACCTGGACCCTGCTCGGCTACGTCGCGGCCGCCACCGAGAGCATCCGGCTGGCCGGCAACGTGCATCCGCTGCCGCTCCGGCCGCCCGCCATGCTCGCGCAGGCCGCCGCCAGCCTCGACATCCTCAGCCACGGCCGCTTCGAGCTCGCCCTGGGCACCGGCGGATACCGGGACGCCATCGCCTCCATGGGCGCCCCGCGCCTGTCCCCCGGCCAGGCCGTGGCCGCGCTCGAGGAGGCCATCCCGATCATCCGCGCCGCCTGGGACACCGACGCCCCCGGCGCCATCGACCACCACGGCGAGCACTACCAGGTCACCGCCCCGCGAGGCCCGCGCCCGGCCCACGACATCGGCATCTGGCTCGGCGCGTACAAGCCGCGCATGCTCCGCGTGACCGGCCGCCTCGCGGACGGATGGCTCCCCTCCCTCCCCTACCTCCACGACATCGGCAAGATCGGCGAAGGCAACGCCGTCATCGACGAGGCCGCCGCCGAGGCGGGCCGCTCGCCCCGCGACATCCGCCGCCTGCTCAACCTCGGCGAGGAACTGCCGGCCGCCCAGCTCGCCGAGATCGCCCTCACGTACGGCGTCAGCGTCTTCATCCTCGCGGCCGACGACCCCGGCCGTCTCCAGCGCTTCGCCCAGGAGACCGCCCCGGCCGTACGCGAACTCGTCGCCGCGGAACGCACCCAGGCCGCCCCGCCGCCACCCACCGCGGCGACAAAAGCCGCAAGCCCGACGACGGCCGCCTTGGGCGCCACCCCGACCCCCGACGACGGTGTACGGCTCACCGACGTACGCGTCTGGGACGAGACCACCCGCCCCACCGGCCCCGCCCCCGACCCCACCAGGCGCTACACCCCCGCCGAACAGGCCAACGGCCGGCACCTCATCGACGTGCACGACCACCTGCGCGCCGAACTCGCCCAGCTCCGCGACCTCATCGACCAGGTAGCCTCCGGAGCGATCGACGCAGGCGCCGCCCGCTCGCACATCAACACCATGACCATGCGCCAGAACAACTGGACCCTCGGCGCCTACTGCGAGTCCTACTGCCGCCTCGTCACCATGCACCACACCGCCGAGGACGCCATGGTCTTCCCGCATCTCCGCCGCACGGAGCCCGCCCTGGCGCCCGTGCTCGACCGCCTCCAGGAAGAGCACCACGCCATCCACAAGATCATCGAACGCGTCGACCGCGCCCTCGTCTCGTTCGTCGGCGACCCGGACGGCCTCGGCCACCTGCGCGAGACCGTGGACCTGCTCACCGACAGCCTGCTGTCCCACCTGTCGTACGAGGAGCGCGAACTCGTCGAACCCCTGGCCAGGAACGGCCTCTAGGCCCGGCGGGCGGGGAACGCGCGACGGCGCGCCGCGACCACGACCGCCAGGGCCACCGCCACCAGCGGCAACGAGGTCCACGGCAGCGCACCCGCCCCGGCGCCCTCCAGCACCAGCCCGCCGGCCAGCGACCCCGCGGCGATCCCCGCGTTGTACACGGTCGTCTGCATGGACGTGGCCGCGTCCGCGTTCCCGGCTCCGGAGGCGTCCACCAGCGCCGACTGCAGCAACGTCGGCACCCCGCCGAAGGCCGCCCCCCACAGCGCGACCGCGCCCAGCGGCGCCCAGCCCGGCCCACCGTCGACGGCCAGCACCGCCATGGCCCCCGCCACCACGGCCAGCACCACCACGAGCGTCACCCGCGGGAACCTGTCGATCACCACCCCGGTCACCCAGATCCCCGCCACCGTCCCGACCCCGAACACGAGCAGCACGACACTCGTCCGCCCCAACCCGGCGAAGGCCACGAACGGCGCCAGGTACGTGTACATCGCCTGATGCCCGACCAGCACCAGCACGGTCACCCCCAGGATCGTCCGGACACCGGGCAGCGCCGCCACCCGCCGCAACGGGACCCGCACCGAGGCCGCCTCACCGGGAAAGTCCGGCACCTTCCACAGCACCCACCCCACCAGCGCGACCGCCACGACCGCCAGCCCCAGAAAAGCGGTCCGCCACCCGAACGCCGAGGCCAGCGCCGCGCCGGCCGGAATCCCCGCGCACAGCGCCACCGTGATCCCCGCCGAGACGATCGCGATGGCCCGCCCCCGCCGCTCGACCGGCACCATCCGGGCCGCGTACCCGACCAGCATCGCCCACAGGATCCCGCCCATGACGCCGGCCAGGACCCGCGCCCCGAAGGTCACCGCATAGGACGACGAGAGCGCGGTCACCGTGTTGAACAGGGCGAACCCCGCCAGCGTCCCCACCAGTACGGGCCGCCGCGGCAGCCCTCGCAGCAACGCCGTCAGCGGGATCGCTGACAGGGTCGAGGCCACCGCGTACGCCGTCACCAGGAACCCGGCCCGCCCCTCCGGCACCCCCAGCGCCGCGCCGAGCTGCGGCAGCAGCCCCGCAGGAAGCAGCTCCGTCATCACCGCCGTGAACGCCGCCGAGAACAGCGCCAGCAGCCCCGACCAGGGCATTCTCCCGACGCGTACGGCGTCGGCGATCGTCGCACCAGACATGTCGAATATGCTGAAACGTTCACATCAATGTGAAGGCAAGCCGGGAGGCCCCGCCGTGAGAATCGGTGAACTGTCGCGACTGACGGGCGTGCCGACCCGCATGCTCCGCTACTACGAGGAGCAGGATCTCCTCCACCCGGAGCGCGCCGACAACGGCTACCGCCATTATCCGGAGCCGGCCGTCTACCGGGTTCAGCAGATCCGCGGCCTGCTCGACTCCGGACTCACCACGGAGATCATCCGCCGTATCCTGCCGTTCCTGAACAAGCCCGACGTGATCCACCTGCACCCGCAGTGCCTCACCCCGGAGCTGGCCGACCTCCTGGAGGCCGAGGCCGACCGCATCCAGCAGCGCATCGAGTGCCTCTCCCGTAACCGCGACGCGATCCACGCGTACCTGGCGGCCGTGCGATCTTCCTGAGCCCGGCGCCTTTACAATGTAGATCACTTGTGCATCCGGGTTACTGATCAACGGCGGCCTGTTGATCGAAAACGGGGTGTGGCGCTGCACCTGCCCTCCAAGATCGCTACGTATAGTGATCTCCGATGTCACTTCGTGATTACAGGGGGAGATCATGAGGAATAGCCTCATCGCCGTCGGCAGTGCGCTACTCGCCGCGACCGCACTGTACGGAAGCGCCACGCCCGCCACGGCCGACGACGACGGCAAGCACCACAAGTCGAAGCACTGCGGCCTCGGGGTGGGCGACGACATTACCTATCACCACGTCACCGACCACGGCGTGTTCGCCGGGACCCGCAAGACCAAGGCCTGCAAGGACGACGGCGGCGCCGGCTGGGACTGGTCGTGGGACCCCCACTGGCATCACCGCAACTGGCCCACCAGCGGCAACGGCAACTGGGCCGGCTCCTGGCCCGACCACGGCTTCCACCACGACGACTGATCAAGCCCCGCATCACGCGCTCGTCCCGGTGCCCGCCACGCAGGCACCGGGACGAGCGCGTTCAGGGCCCGCCGCCGTCCAGACCCCCGGCGCCGTTCAGACATCACCGCCGGAACGGGCGCGTTCAGGCGCTCGCCGCCGTGCCTTCCCCGGCCGGTTCGGTGTTCCGGGGACGTTGCCGCCATGCTGGGGCGATGGATGATCCACTGAGCTGGTTGGCCCAGGACGCCGCATCAGGGCCTCTCCCCGTCCGCGAGGGGCAGTTCCATCGGGTCGTGATGGGCTCGGACCGAGTCGTGTGCCTGCCCCGCACCGAGGCGGCGGCTGCCCGGCTGCCGCAGCGGGCGGCCATGCTGCGCGTGCTCGCCGGGCTCGGTCTCGGCTTCCGCATCCCCCGGCCGCTGTCCGAAGGCGCGGGCGAGGCGCCGTACCTGGTGCTCAGCCGCGTCCCCGGCGCGCCGCTGGAGGACGGAGCGCTCGACGACCCGGCGGTGGCCGGGGCGGCCGCGGAGCAGTACGCCGAGCTGCTGGCCGCGCTGGCCCGGGCGGGGGCCGACGAGCGGGCGCGGGCGGGGTTGCCGTGGACGCCGGAGGATCGGTGGCGGCGGTTCGAGGCGGATGTCCGCGCCGAGTTGTTCGGGCTCATGTCGGACGGCGGACGCCGGCGGGCCGAGCGGGAGCTCGCCGCGGCCGCGGGTCTCCCCCACGTCGCCACGGCGGTGGCGCACGGCGACCTCGGCGCCGAGAACGTGCTGTGGGAGATCGACGGCGGGCTGCCCCGGCTCAGCGGCGTGATCGACTGGGACGAGGCCACCATCGGCGACCCCGCCGAGGATCTCGCCGCCATCGGCGCCGGCCACGGCGACACGTTCCTGGGCCGGGTGCTCGCGCTGGGCGGCTGGGCCGGCGACGAGACGGCGGCCCGCATCGCCGCCATCCGCGGCACGTTCGCCCTGCAACAGGCCCTCGCCGCCCACCGGGACGGCGACGCGGAACAACTGGCGGACGGCCTGACCGCCTACCGCTGAGCAGCACCGCACGGTCCATCCGAGGGGCCGCTACCCGACCCACCGCTCGCCCCGCCCGCGGGCTGGCCGCCGCTCTCGCGCACCACAGCCGGGCAGGCGGCAAACCGCAGACGGCCGAGGCAGCCGAGGAGGCAGCTGAGAGCCGGAGGGCCGGGAGACCGGAGGGGCGGGGAAGGCAGAGGCGCGGAAGGCCGGAGGGGTGGGAGGGGAGGTCAGGGTCTGAGGCGGGAGGAGGGGGTGGCCGCGGAGGTCGGGCGGCCGACTCGGGCCACGTGGAGGAGGGTCCGGGGGTCCGTGACGCCCAGCCGGTCCGCGAGGACCTGCCTGGTCGGCCCGCAGTCGATGATCTGGCTCAGCGGGTGCGTGGCATAGCCGTGGGCGGACAGGGTGAGCCAGTGCCGCATCAGCACGCGCCCCAGCTCCAGCTCGTCCTGGACCGCCCCCACCAGCACCAGGACGTCCCCGTCGTAGTCGAGCAGGTCCCGCGAGGCCCCGGCCAGAACCCTCGGGAGGCCCAGGGGACGCAGGGCCGGGTAGAGGGCCAGCGAGGCGCGCAGGCCGATGGCCTCCGCCCTGCTGAGGGACAGGGCCCGGTCGGTGAGGCCGTCGAGCAGGTAGCGGCGGTGGCGGCGGGTGAGACGCAGCCAGGCGCGCAGCTCCCGCGTCACCCCCTGGTCGCCGAACTGGTGCAGGTCGGCCGCGTGCAGCAGGTCCGCGAGGTCGCGGCAGGCCAGCCGCCGCATCCCGGTGAGCTCGGCGACCAGCGGGTCCGGCAGGCGTCCCGGGTGGTACTCGCCGCGGTTGGCGCCGCGCGCCCGGACGTCCGCCGTCGTGAAGGGCGTCCGGTACGGCTGCGCGGCGGCGTACAGGACGCCCACCCGATGCGGACCCGGATCGGGACGGAAGCCGACCGGCAGGCCGGCGTCGGCGCAGACGATCAGGCAGCACTCCACGAACGCGCCCAGGCTCAGGCGCAGGTCGCGGCCCGTGGGGTCGCTGATGGGCAGGGCGCGTGACGGGTCCCAGCCGACCTCGGCCCCGTCGGCCGTGTAGGTGAGGGTCCAGGGCTGGGTGTTGTGGGCGCTGGGGGCACGCCAGAAGTCCGGCTCCAGCGGCAGCAGCCGGTCTTTCACGCCGTCAGGCCCTTCTCGTAGAACGTGTAGCCGTGCAGGGGTCGGCCGCCCATCGCGGTGTACTGGGCGGCGGAGCCGGGGTTCGTGCGCTCGACGTACGTGCTGCGCAGTGCCCGGTAGCCGCCCCGGCGCAGCCCTTCGTGCAACTCCCTGGCCAGCAACCGCATGTAGCCGTGGCCCTGCTCGCCGGGGACCGTGCCCTTGATGATGAGCACGGCCTCGCTGCGGTAGCGGGACCGGGTGGCCAGCAGGCGGAGCTGGTTCAGGAGGTGGAGATTGCCACGAATTTTCGCGATAAATCGCGAAATGTCGGGCAAGCACAGCACGAACGCGATCGGCCGCTCCTCCTTCGTCAGGTACAGCAGCAACGACTCGTCCAGCAGGTACGCCAGCCCGTCCGTCTGCGCCGCGAGCTGCTCCGCCGAGATCTCCGTGTAGTAGCCGAGCTGCGCGAAACTGGCGTTCAGCATCTCCCGCAGGATCGGCAGCTGCTCCGCCACGCGCCGCCGGTCGCCCCGGTGCACGCGCAGCCCCTCGGCCGCGATCCGCCCGTCGTCGAACGCGAACACCGGCTCCTCCGGCACCGGGCAGATCCAGGTGTCGGACTCGAAGCGGCGGGCGAAGCCGCACGCCTCGTACGCGACCGGATAGTACGGATGATTCCAGGCGCTGTCGATGAAGCCGCGCTCGTCGAAACCGGAGGTGATGACCCCGCCCGCCTGGTTGGGCAGCAGCGACACCGGCCCGAACACCGCCTCCTTCCCGGCGTCGCGCCCGGCCGCGAGGATGCCGTCGAACAGCTCCTCCGCCGCCTCCTCCGCGAACTCGGTCAGCCCGAACAACTGGGTGGCCCGGCCCAGCTTGGCGTCCAGCGCGGCGTCGGTGTGCAGGGTGGTCCGGGCGACCACCCGCCCGCGCCGCCTGAGCAGGAACAGGCGTACCCCCTGCCGGTGCCACGTGCGTACCTGCGCGTGCAGCGGCGGGATGAAGCGCGGCTCGCCCGCGTAGACGCGGTCGGTCAGCGCGAGGAAGTCGCGCAGGTCGCGGCGGCTCTCGACGGGATGCAGCGTCACCCGCGCCTCACCCGGGGACCCTCGCCATCCCCCGTGGACAGCTCCGTGGACAGCGGGGTGAACGTCTCGATGTGCGCCATCGGCCCGCCCTCCGCGCGCCAGACCCCGTTGCTGTAGCCCTCCGGCTCGGCGTTGTAGAGCCGGATGTAGCCGCCGGTGGCGTTCCTGGTGCCGTCCGTCACCCACTGCATGAGCTTGCGGTGGTGGCGGCTGCGGGCGAAGCGCAGCAGCGCGTCGCGGTCCTCGAAGAACGCGAGCGTGCCCAGCGTGAACGGGAACTCCCAGTAGACCTTGTGCCAGCAGTAGCCGCGCATCCGCTTCATGTCCCGCACCATGCGGAACCAGGTCAGGGTGAGCGTGACTATCGACAGCGGCCCCCGGTAGCGGGTCGCGCCGACGAACATCGCCGTCGCCCGCCCCTGCGCCGGGGCCTTGCTGAAGTCCGTGGTCCTCATGCGTCCTTCACCAGGTAGACGTTCTTCATCTTCGTGAGTCCGGCGAACGGCCCCTCGCCCGGGTCGAAGACCTTGACCCGCAGGTCGGCGGCCGTCGGGTCCTCCTTGAGCGACTCGGCGAAGTCACGCGAGACGGCGCTCAGGTGGGCGACCACGCCCTTGCGGCAGATCTCGGCGAGTTCGTCGCGGTCGGCGGCGTCAGGGCCGCGCAGCTCAATATTGATCACCGGGCGGTACTCCAGGCCCGGCAGCTCCTCCAGCGACAGGCAGAACCGGTTGATCGCGGCCGCGTACGGATTGCCCTGGTAGAGGCCGTATTCGACGTCCTGCGGATACAGGTTGGCCCCCATGTAGGAGATCGTCGAGTCCTTGCGGCCGAACAGGAACAGCAGCGGCAGGTTCATCCGCTCGTCGGTCCACGCGCGCTCGTATTCGGCGGCGCCGAGCGCCCGCCTGACGTCGGCGAGGGTGTGCAGCCTGGCCTCGTCGCCGACGTTGTAACGCAGCTTGGGCTGCAGGCAGCTCTTGGTGTTGATGGTGCACAGCAGCTCGCCCTCGCCGTTGACCTCCAGGAACGTCTCCAGCGGGTTGTAGTGGAAGATCATCGGCAGCCGCTGCTCCCCCGGTCCGAGTAACAGCTCGCGCAGCCGCTGGTCGGTGGCCAGGCGCTTGCGCAGCCACACGCTGAACCCGCTCTCCGCGCCCATCCCGATCGTCAGGTCGCTGGCGCCGTAACCGGAGCGGACCTCCTCGAAGCGCTCCTCCAGGTAGTCGCGCAGCGCCTCGGTCATGCCCTCGCCGCCGACCATGCCGCGGATGCGGTAGTCCCGCCACGGGAAACCGCTCTCGTCCAGGCGGTCGCGCAGATGCTTGAGGAACGGCGGGTACGCGGCCACCACGTAGTCGTAGCCGGGCCCGAAGTGCTCCAGCGTGTCGGCGATCTTCTCCAGGTCGGGGCCGGTGTTCTTGACCATCGCCACGCGCGCCATGGCGGTGCCCGTGGTGGTGCCGGTGGCCCAGGCGCCCATCGAGTACGCGTTGATCACGAACAGCCTCTTGCCGGGGAAGACCAGCTCGATGTAGCCGGCCGCGTTGCGGTAGATGCCCTTGAGCTCGCGCGGCCCGCGTACCCAGTTGTACGGCTTGCCGCTGGACCCCGACGACTCGTCCACGATCACGCCGGGCCGGTGCAGCCTGCCTTCCTGGCAGCGGCTCTCCTCGTCGTACACGGCGGCGTAGTTCTGCTTCCCGGTCTCGGGGAAGTCCGCCAGCCTCCTGGCGTGCCCGGCGCCGTTCGCCCCCAGGAAGTGCCGGTAGGCGGGCACGTCCACGGCGGCGAACTGGCAGGCCAGCCTGGCGTGCCGGGCCGCCAGCCAGTCGAAGGCCGGGTGGTAGCTCCGGGCGACGAGCCGCCAGATGGCGGGGTGCATCGCGCCCAGCCGGTACGCGCCGGTCAGGGACCAGGAGTAGGCCTGGAGGCGGACCCTCCGCCAGCGCTGGCGGGGGGTGAGCGGCCCGAGAGCCGGGCTGAGGCGGGTCATGAACGGTGAGACTAGTGGGCCGAATAGAAGATCGCTTTACGCCCACTTTCATCGGTTTTATCCACTCCCTATTCTTCCCTATTGTGTGCCATCATAGGGAGCGATATGGAGCATTACACCGTCGAACAGGTGGCGGCCCTGCTGGGGTTGCACGTCAAGACCGTCCGCAACTACGTACGCGACGGGCGACTGCCTGCCGTGCGCATCGGCAAGCAGTACCGGATCGCCAAGGAGGACCTGGCGGCCTTCACCGGCACGCCGCTCGTCACGCCCCGCCGCGCGGAGGCGTCGAGCATCGTGCAGGTCGACGGCATCGCCAGGAGCGACATGGACCGGGTCAGCACGATGGTCCTGGGGTCGCTGGCGAGCCGCCCCCATGGCCTGCGCGTGGAGTTCGTCTACGACGAGGAACGCGAGCACCTGAAGGTCATCGTGCTGGGCGCGTTGGAGGAGAGCGCCCAGGTCCTGAGGATCATCGACGCGCTGGTGAGGGAGTGAGGCCCGTGGTCGCGATCTACGCCTCGCCGGAGGGCGCGGGGGCCGTCGAGCGGCGCTACCGGGAGCTCCTCGAACGCTGGCCGGTGCCGTACGAGCATGTGCGGGTGCCGACCGGGCACGGGGAGACGTTCGTGGTGACGTGCGGGCCCGCCGGCGCGCCGCCGCTGCTGCTCCTGCACGGGTCGGGCACCAACAGCGCCATGTGGCTGGCGGATGTCGCCACGTGGGCACGGCGGTTCCGGGTCCACGCGGTCGACCTCATCGGCGAGCCGGGGCTGAGCGCGCCGTCACGGCCGCCGCTGGAGCCCGGCGTCTACGCCGGCTGGCTGGCGGAGGTGCTGGCCGGGCTGGGCGTCGAACGGGTCTCGATCGCCGCGGTGTCGCTGGGCGGGTGGATGGCGCTCGACTACGCCACCTGCCGGCCTGACCGGGTCGAACGGCTCGCGCTGATGTGCCCGAGCGGCATCGGCCGGCAGCGGTGGCTGCCGCTGCTCGGGGCGCTGCCGCTGCTGGCGTTCGGCGGGGAACGGGGCCGCCGCCGGGCGATGCACCTCGTCCTCGGCCCCGCCACCGGTCCCGCGCCCCCGGACGACGACTTCACCGAGTTCGCGCTGCTGATCCACCGGAGCTTCCGGCCCCGCCGCGGCAAGCTGCCGATCTTCTCCGACGCGGCCCTGAGCCGCCTCACGATGCCGCTGCTGGTCATCGCCGGAGGCCGCGACCGGATGCTCGACTCGTACGGCACCCGCCGCCGCCTGCTGCGTGCCGCGCCGGACGCGGACGTACGGCTCCTGCCCGGCACCGGCCACCTGCTCCCCGCCCACACCCAAGAGATCATGGACTTCCTGGAGACCGCACATGCTTGACGACCGCGTATACGTCTGCGAGCCGCACGGCGAGCCGCTGCGCGAGACCCGCGACGCGCTCGACCTGCTCGGCGAGGCCTTCGGCAGGAGCGCGAGCTGGGTGGCCGTCCCCGCCGGGCGGCTGCACGACGACTTCTTCGCGCTGCGCACGGGCGTGGCGGGCGAGATCGCGCAGAAGTTCGTCAACTACCGCGTCGGCCTGGCCGTCGTGGGGGACATCTCCCGTTTCACCGCCGCCAGTTCGGCGCTGCGCGACTGGGTGTTCGAGTCGAACCGGGGCGAGCACATCTGGTTCGTCGGCGACCTGGAGGAGCTGGCGGCCCGGCTGCCGGCCCGCGAGGATCCCGCGAGCCGGCCCTGAGGCGAGCCTGCTCTGAGGCGCCTCAGGTGCGGCGGGCGGCCACGGCGGCGAGCATCTCCCAGGCCGCCTCGGGGTGCAGCGTCTCGTCCGGGTCCGAGTGGAACGGGTCGAGGACGACCGTCTCCGCGCCCAGCAGCCGCAGCTCCTCCAGGTCGGCCATGACCTGCTCGATCGTGCCCTCGCCCGCGCGCCGCTCCGCCGGCGGCGCGTCGGTGACGCGCAGCAGGATCCTGGGCGTCAGGGCGGGCACCGGCCGGCCCTCCTCGGCGGCGATCTCCTTCAGGCGCGACCAGTTCTCGCGCAGGGAGGGCAGGGTGTTCCTGAGCGGGTGCCACCCATCGCCGTAGCGCACCGCCCTGCGCAGCCCCGCCTCGCTGCCGCCGCCGACCCAGATCGGCACGCCGCCGGAACGGTAGTCGCCCTCGTCGGCCCAGGCGGTGCGGATGGCGGCGAGGTATTCGTCGGTCACCTTGCCGCGCCGCTCGTACACCGCTCCGAGCGCCTCGAACTCCTGCCGAGCCCACCCGATCCCCACGCCCAGCACCAGCCGCCCGCCGCTGAGGTCGTTGAGGTTGGCCGCCATGCGGGCGGTGAGCAGCGGGTGGCGGTACGGCACGATGAGCACCGTGGTGCCGAGCCCGATCCGGGTGGTGGAGCCGGCGAGCCAGGCCAGAGTCGTGAACGGCTCGTAGAACGGCGCGGGATACTGCTTGGCGACGTCCGAGGTGATGGCCACGTGGTCGGAGATCATGAGCAGGTCGTATCCGAGCCCCTCGACGGTCTGCGCCCAGCTGCGCAGCACGTCGGGGTTGGTGCCGGGGCCGAAATTGGGAACATTCACGCCTATTCGCACCGGGTCAGGTTATCCCAGCGATCATCGCGTCAGCCGCAGGCGGCACGCACGTCCGACATGAGGCCCGCCGCGGCGTCGATCGTCCGGGCGATCTCCTCCGGGGTGCGCCCCACCTCCGCCAGCAGCGCCTGGGTCCGCTCGCCGAATCCGGGCGGGGCGGAGGGGAGCCGGGCGGCCGCGGCGACCATGCCCTTCTCGTTGATCAGCCAGGCTCCGTCGGCGGCGTGCAGGGCGTGGCAGGCGACGCCGACGGCGCGGAAGAGCGCACCGGCCGCGTACGCCGGGTCCTGGCCCTTGGCGCCGTAACCGCCGATCGTCAGGGCGAAGTCGGCCTCCCACAACCCGCTGATCAGCGCCTGGCGCAGCGCGGGCGGGTATCCGTCCGCGACCTCCCGCCGCAGGGCGGCGAGCTCGCCGGTGGGGCCGGCGAGAACCTGGCACAGGGCGACCTCGCCGGCGTAGGCGTGGGAGTAGAAGCCGAGAGGGTGTCCGGGCTGGAAGCCGATCTCGTAACGGCCCTGGCGGCAGTCGTCCCAGACGCGGTGGACGCGGTCGAGGTCGCGGTAGATCCAGTCGACCCGCAGGCCGTCCACGGTGAGCCAGCCGCCGCCGTCCACCCACGGCCCCCAGCCGCCCGGCTCGGTCACCTCGGTCGGCTCGCCCGTCACCTCCCGCGCCAGGGCGCGCAGGCCGGCCACGTCGAGCGGGCCCCGGTAGTAGAGGCCGAGGTCGATGTCGGAGTCCGGCCGGTGCGTCCCGCGTGCCCGGCTCCCACCCAGGACGACGGCCACCACCCCGCGCACTTCGACCAGTCGGGCGGCTATGGCGTGAATGTCCGGCTCCTGCACGGGTCGATCTTAGAGCGGGGCGAGGTACCGCGAGCGTGGAGCGGGCAGGGAAGGGTCGTGAGAGTCGTCGCGTTGTCGGACACGCACGCGCCCAGGCGCTGGCGTTCGTGCCCGCCCCGCGTCGCCGCGCACCTGCGCGGCGCGGACGTCATCCTGCACGCGGGCGACGTCTGCGTGGCCTCCGTGCTGGACGAACTGGCCGCGTACGCCCCCGTCCACGTCGTGAAGGGCAACAACGACGGCCCGGACGTGGTGGCGCCGGAGACGCTGGAGCTGACCCTGGACGGGCTGCGGATCGGCATGATCCACGACAGCGGTCCGGCCAAGGGGCGCCTCGACCGCCTGCGGCGCCGCTTCCCCCAGGCGGACCTGGTCGTCTTCGGCCACTCGCACATCCCGCTGGACGAGTCGGGCGACGGCCTGCGCATCTTCAACCCCGGCTCCCCCACCGACCGCCGCCGTCAGCCGCACGGCACGCTGGGCCTGCTCACCATCGAGGACGGCGTCCTGACCGGCGCCGAGATCGTACCCGTCACCTGACCGCTCCAAGGATGGCGGATCAGTCCGGCCGTACGACCGTCGGTGTAGTACGAGGGGCGGCGACGCGCGAGACCCTACGTCCCGCGGCGTACCGGAGACGGAGACGGCCGGCGGATTTTGTCACCGCCGCTTGCGAGGATCCTCGGGACTTAAGGGCCGCGGTAAGTCGACGGGAATGAAGCCGTAAGCGCCCTCCAGCACAGTGATCTCAGATCACAGGAGAGAAGGGCCGAGAGATGAGCCAGCCGTACACCATCCAGGACGAGATCACGCTCCCCGGGTTCGCCGGGGCCGTCCACCTGCCGGGCGAGGCCGGGTACGAGGAGCTGCGCCGCTCGCTCAACCCGCGCGTGGACGCCCACCCGGCCCTGGTGGCCGAGGCGTACGGCGTGGCCGACCTGCGCGGCGCGCTGCTGGCGGCGCGGCAGCACGGGGTGCCGTTCGCGGTGCAGGCGACCGGGCACGGCACGCACGAGGCGTGCGACGGCGGCGTCCTGGTCAGGACCTCCCCCATGGCCTCGGTCCTGGTGGACCCGGACCGGCGGATCGCCCGGGTGGGGCCGGGGGCGCTCTGGGGCGAGGTGGTCGCGGCCGCCGCGCCGTTCGGGCTGGCGCCGCTGTCGGGGTCGTCGCCGTCGGTCGGCGTCACCGGCTACACGCTCGGCGGCGGGCTCGGGTGGCTGGCACGCAAGCACGGGTTCGCGGCCGACAGCGTGGTGCGCGCCGAGGTGCTGCTGGCCGACGGCCGGCACGTCGTGGCGAGCGCGGACAGCCACCCCGAGCTGTTCTGGGCGCTGCGCGGCGGCGGTGGCGGGTTCGGCGTCGTCACCTCGCTGGAGTTCCGCCTCCACCCGGTCGAGCGGGTGTTCTCGGGGTTCGCGTACTTCCCGATCGAGGCGGCGGCCGAGACGCTGACCGCGTACCGGAGCTGGATCGAGGACGCCCCCGACGAGATCAGCACGGCTGTGGTGCTCAGGCGGATGCCCGAGGACGCGCCGGCGGCGGTGCGCGGCAGGCACGTCGTCATGGTCAAGGTGGTGCACGCCGGCGAGGCCGAGGAGGCCAGGCGGCTGCTCGCGCCGCTGTGGCGGGCGGCCGGCAGGGCGGCGGGCGGGGCACTGCTGGACGAGACGCGCTCCAGCACGTACGCGGCCACCTCCATGGGCGGCACGCCCAACCGGCACATGGACATGTTCGAGTCGGTGCCCGACGAGGTGATCGGCACGCTGGTGCGGGCCGCGGAGCACGCGCAGACCGTGGAGATCCGCCACTGGGGCGGCGCGATGGCCCGCCCGGGTCAGGACGCCGGCCCGGTCAGCCACCGCGGCACGAAGCTGTCGGTCATCGTGGACACCGTCGTGCCGGGGCTGGCGGAGGAGCTGCGCCCGTACGCCAACGGCGGCACGTTCCTCAACTTCCTGGCCGACCCGGCAAGGACGGCGGCGGCGTACACGACCGGCGACTTCCGGCGGCTGCGCGAGGTCAAGCGGGCCTACGACCCGGACGGCTTCTTCCGCGTCGGTCACGTCACCCGTTGATCGAGCGGATTCATGACCGCGCGGTGAGGCCGGACATGACGAGCGAGAAGAGGTGGTCGCGGCGCGAGGCGAGGGACGGCGCCTGGTCGGTGATCCAGCTGAGCGCGTTGGCCAGCGCGAAAACGTCCGTCCCGTCGACGTCGGCCCGGATGCGCCCGGCCGCCTGGGCGCGTTCCAGGAGGTGGCCGGCCGCCGAGCGCATCGCCGCGCACGAGGCGTGCAGCGGGGACTCCTCGTCGTTGATCGTGGCCATCATGGACGCGGCCAGCCCCCGGTAGGCCGCCGCGCCCCCGATGAGGTCCTCCAGGAACGCCACCAGCGCCTCGTACGGCGCCTCGCTCTCGCCCAGGGCCTGCGCCCGCGCGGCGAGCCGGTCGAAGCTCTGCCGCAGCAGCGCCTCCAGCAGCGCCTCCCGGGTGGGGAAGTGCCGGTAGAGCGTCCCGAGCCCGACCTGCGCGCGCCGGGCGATGTCGCGCAGGGACGCCTCGGTCCCCTGCTCCTCGACGACGACCCGCGCCACGGCGAGGATGCGCTCCCGATTGCGCCGCGCGTCGGCGCGCAGCTCGGGGGAGGTTTTCGGCGCGGCGGTATCCGGTGATTCGCCCGGCATGCACGGTCCTTCCATTGACAAGTGGAGCAGTGCTCCAGTTATGATCCGGAGCACTGCTCCACATCATAGTGGGGCCGATTCCGTTGGGAGAAGCCATGCCCACGACCATGCATGCCGTGCGCCTCCACGCTCCGGGTGGCCCGGAGGTGCTCGTGTACGAGGAGATCGCCCGGCCCGAGCCGGGGCCCGGCGAGGTCCTGGTCCGCGTCCACGCCGCCGGGCTGAACCCGCCGGACTGGTACGCCCGGAAGGGCTTCGCCAACATCCCCGAGGGCATGCGGCCGGAGCTGCCCCTGCCGTACACGCCGGGGACCGACGTGTCGGGCGTCGTGGCCGCGCTCGGGCCCGGCGTCACCGAATGGCAGGTGGGGGACGAGGTGTTCGGCCTGCTCCGCTTCCCGAGCCTGGGCGCCCGGGCGTACGCCGAGTACACCACCTCGCCCGCCGGGGACCTCGCCAGGAAGCCCGAGTCCGTCGATCACCTGCGGGCGGCGGGCGTGCCGATGGCGGGGCTCACGGCGTACCAGTTCCTGTTCGACTACATCAAGCTCGAGCCGGGCAGCCGGGTGCTCGTGAACGGCGCGGCCGGCGGCGTGGGGCACTTCGCCGCGCAGCTCGCCGTCGACGCCGGCTGCCACGTGATCGCAGTCGCCTCCGGGCGCCATGAGGCGTTCCTGAAGGATCTGGGGGTCGCCGAGTTCGTCGACTACACGCGGGCCGTCGTCGGGGAGGTGGTCCGGGACGTGGACTACGTGCTCGACGCCGTCGGCGGGCCCCAGGCGTACCGGCTGCTGCCCGCGATCAGGGACGGCGGCGTCTACAGCCCCGTCTTCCTCGGGGAGTACGGCGAGGAGGAGATGGCCCGGCGGGGCATCGAGAAGCGCGGGGGCCAGGTGCGCTCGGACGGGACCCAGATGGCGGAGCTGGCCCGGCTGATGGACGAGGGCCGCCTCCGGGTCGGCGTCGACTCCGTCTTCCCGCTCCGGGACGCGGCCAAGGCGCACGAACGGGCCGAACAGGGTCACATCCAGGGCAAGATCGTGTTGCAGGTGACCGCCTAGCCGGGCCTGCCTCTAGCATTTCGCAGGTGACCACCTTCGACGATCCTGACGCGTTCGAGTATCTGGACTTCTCGGCCCTGCCGCCGCGCCAGCAGCGGATCCTGGCCATGATCCGCGACTGGGTGGTCAGGTACGGCTATCCCCCGGGCACGCGCGAGATCGGCCACGCGGTCGGGCTGCGGTCGTCCTCCTCGGTGTCGAAGCACCTGAAGAGCCTGGAGGAGAAGGGGTTCCTGCGCCGGGGCGCGACCATGACCCGGCCGATCGACGTACGTCTGTTCCTGCGGGCCTCGGCGCCGGAGCCCGCCGGCGACGTGGTGAGCGTGCCCGTGGTCGGCGACATCGCCGCGGGCACCCCCATCCTGGCCGACGAGCACGTGGACGACACGCTGACCCTGCCCCGCGACCTGACCGGGCGCGGCACCGTGTTCGCCCTGCGCGTGCGGGGCGATTCGATGATCGACGCCGCGATCTGCGACGGCGACATGGTCGTGGTGCGGCAGCAGCCCGAGGCCCACTCGGGCCAGATCGTCGCCGCGATGATCGACGGCGAGGCCACGGTCAAGGTGTTCCGCCGGCGCGGCGGGCACGTGCTCCTCGAACCGCGCAACCCCGCCTACGACGTCATCGACGGCGACGGCGCCGTGGTGCTGGGCATCGTGGTCTCGGTCCTGCGCAGCGTGTGAGCACCCCCGTCAGGCGAGGACGACCGGCTTGAGCACCTCCTCGCACCACTGGCGGAAGCTGGTGGGGGTGCTCGTCCGAGGGGTGCGGACGGCGCCGTTGTCGAGGCCGGCGTCCTTGGCCAGCGCCATGTCGAGCATCCCCTGGGCCATGACTTCGGACATCCCCGACCCCACCAGCCCGGCCTTGAACGCTTCGCCCGACAACTGCTCGAAGCGGATCGGGCGGCCCAGCACCTCGGACATGATCCGCGCCATGTCCTCGAAGGAAAGGTCCTCGGGGCCGAGCACCGGGACCTCCTCGACACCGCTCCAGGTGTCGTCGAGCAGCAGGCCGGCGGCGACCGCGGCGATGTCGCGCGTGGCGCAGCTCGGGGCCTTGTGGTCGCCGGAGATCGGCGAGGTGAACATGGACCGGTTCCTGATCAGCTCGGCCTGGCGCAGCAGGTTGTCCATGAACGAGGGCATCGCCAGCGCCCGGTAGCTCACGCCCGTGCTCGCGATCAGGTCGTCCATGGCGAGGGACGCCGTCACGTACCCGGCGTTCCCGGCCACCGCCGTCCCGCGGCCCAGGGCCGAGACTCCGACCACCCGCTCGACCCCCTGGGCCGTGATGGCCTCGCACGCGGGGCGGCTGAAGCCGGCGTAGGCGGCATCGACACTCGCGGAGCGAGGGTCGGACGGCACCAGCCAGAAGACGGTGCGGGCGCCGGCGAACGCCTTGGTGACCACGTCGAGCTCGCGGTGCGAGCCCTCGACGACCTCGGCGTACGCGCGCACCGCGGCGGGCAGCCGGTCTGGCTCGCGCGCGATCACCCGCGTGGGTGCGCCGGCGGCCATGAGGCGGTCGAGGACCTGGCGGCCGATCTTACCGGTGGGCGTAGTGACGACGATCATGAAAACCCCTGGAGGGAAGTATGGACGGGAAGGACGAGAGCCCAGTCAACCCGGCGCGGCGGCAGACCTGAAGGACCGATTCGATCACCATTGATACTGTCGAGGTATGAATGACCTGGAGGTCCGGCAACTCCGCTACTTCGTGGCCGTCGCCGAGGAGCTGCACTTCGGGCGCGCGGCCGAGCGGCTCGGCATGGCGCAGCCGCCGCTGTCCCGCGCGATCCGGGCCCTGGAGCGGCAGCTGGGCGTGCCGCTGCTGGAGCGCACCACGCGCCACGTCGCGCTCACCCCCGCCGGCGAGACCCTGCTGCGCGACGCCCGGATCGCGCTCGACGCGGTGACCGCGGCAGCCCGGCGGGCCCGGCACGCCGGCCGGTCCGACCCGGGGCTGCGCCTGGCGCTGAAGGCCGACTACGACGGCGGGCTGCTGCCGCGGATCCTCGCCGCGTACCGGAGCGAGGCGGCCGCCCTCCCGGTGGAGCTCGTACTGGGCGGGAAGGGGGAGCAACTGTCGGCGCTGCACGACGGTCGCGCGGACGTCGCCCTGGTGCCCGCTCCCCTTGACGAACCCCTTGACGCACGTGGCCTGGACGTCGAACTGCTGCTGACCGAGCCCCGGCTGGTCGCGCTGGCCGCCTCCGATCCGCTGGCCGCCCGCTCGCGCCTGCGCCTGGCCGACCTGACCGGCAGGGTCCTCCCCGACGGGACACCCGCCGACGGTCAGGAAGCCTGCCCGGCGACGGCAGGGACCCGGCCGAGACGCCTGGACCTGGCAGAGATCTTCAACCTGGTCGAGGTGGGCAGCATCGTCTGGTTCCCCCCGGCCTCGGTCGCGCCGCGCCACCCCCGGCCCGGCATCGCGTACCGGATCGTCAGCGACCTGGCGCCGCTCACTCTCACCCTGGCCTGGCCGCACCACAGCCGCTCACCGGCCGTCGCCGCCTTCGTCCGCACGGCCACCGCCACTGCCACTCACTCGGCGGACGCACCGGAGCCCCAGCCCGCCCCGAGCTGAACAACGCCCGCCGCTCCGCTACGCCGCCGGGCGGAGGCGGGCGGCGGTCGTGACGCTCAGGAGGGTGCGGGCCAGGGCGTCCGTCTGGCGGAACAGCGGGGCGTCGACGCCCGGGCGAGCGAATCCGGCCGTGCCGGGGCCGCCCGCCGTCCACGGGCCGAGCGCGAAGCGGCGGGGATGGACGGCGCCGGTGCGGGCGACGAGGCGGCGGTCCGGGAGGCGGACGTCCAGGAGGCCGGACTCCTCGCGGCACTCGCCCCGGGCGAAGAGCGCGCCGAGGAGCGGGTCGGTGCTGCGGGCCACGGTCGGCTCCGGTAACCGGGCCTCCACCAGCGCCCGCGCGTCCACCGCGCCGGGCACGCTCGTGCTGACCGCCCGCCAGACCCCCGCCCGCTCGTCCCGCCCGACCCGGATGCCCTCGCCCAGGAACGTGACCACCCCGGCCCGCGCCAGCGCCCGCAGCTCGGCCAGCCGGGACGCGGGCGGGCCGCTGGCGAGGTAGTTGTACAGGCCCTGGAACCAGGGATCCGCCGGCACCACCCCGCGCAGCGCGTTCAGGCCGTGGATCAGGGCCAGGTCCGCGCTGTGCGCCGGGTCGGCCCGGCGCTCCAGGTCGGCCGTCAGGTAGCCGCCCATCCAGCGCCCCAGCCCGGCCAGGTCGCCGAAGCGCATCCCGTGCAGCGGCCGTTCCAGCCGGTCCAGCCGCAGCCGGTCGGCGAAGCGCGGCACCGACCTGGTGACGAGCGCGCGCATCTCCTTCCCGCCCCACTCGGCCTGCGCGAAGGCGGGCTCGAACGCGTCCCAGCCGATCCGGGTCCGCGACGGGTGCCCGTTGAACAGCTCGAAGTAGTACGCGTACGCCAGCTCCTTGGCCACCGCCCGCCGCAGCTCCCCGGCAGGCGTGCCCGGGGTGACGAACCCGGGCAGGCCGGGCGGCGGCGCGGCGAGCCGGTAGCCGGCCTTGGCGTGGTACGGCACTCCCCTGCGCGACCCCACGTACAGCCGCGGCTCGGACCCGCCGGGCACGTAGTGCAGTTCGCCGCCGTGTTCGGTGAAGCGCCCCCCGCGTCCGGACGTGAGCAGCGCCAGCAGGTCGGCGAACGCCAGCCCGGCACCCCGTACGAGCACCGGCTCCCCGGCCGGGATCACGCCCGGGTCGAGGTCGGCGGCGTACCCGGCGGGGAGGTAGGACAGGCCGTGCCGGGCGGCGAAGGCGAGCTCCTCCGCCTCCGGCGGCGAGGGCAGCGCGCCCTGGTGGCCCTGCGCGAGCACCACCGCGTCCACCTCCAGCGCTCCCCCGCCGGACAGCTCCACCCGCTGGCCCCCGCGCACGTCGGCCAGGCCGACGGCGGTGGCCCGGTGCAGGCGCACCCGTACGTTGGGCGGCGCGGTCCGCACCACCTGACCGAAGGCGAAGGAGAGATAGCGGCTGAGGACCGGGCGCGGCGCGAAGTACCCGGGCTCGCTCCCGAGCCACTCGGCCAGCGACGGCCCGGGACGGAGCGGGCCCTCGCAGCGCACCGACCCGTCGGTGAAGACCGTGATGTCGGCCGCCGCCGAGTTGGCCCACAGCAGGTCCGGCTGGCCCGCGCGCCAGACCCGGCCCGCGCCGTGCGGGTACGGGTCCACCACGTGCACGTCCAGCACGTGGTCTCCGAGCAGCTCGGGAGCGTTGGCACAGATCCGCTCCACGACGGACGTCCCCGTGGGACCGGCCCCGATCACCGCGACAGCGCTCACCCCGACCCGCCCCGCTCTCCCGTGATAATACCTACATTAACAGTAGGGATTACGGGAAAGATCGTCAACCCGGCGACTACTCGTCCAGAGGCAGGCAGACCGTGAGCGCACCCGCGGCGGCCTCGGCCTTGAGCCGGCGGGTGGGCTCGCGTTCCCCGCCGTCGAGCTCGTACGTCAGCGGCACCCCGAACCGGGCCGACACCTTCCTGGCCCGCGTGATCCGGACGAGCGGCGAGTCGTCGGAGCGCCCCGCGGCCATCCTGCCGATCACCCGAGCCCATTCGAGCGGCCCCTGGGCGGTCGAGACGCCGACCTCCAGCCAGCCGTCGTCCGGCCGCGCGTCGTCGAACGCCTGGACGCCGCCGGCGATCGTGCTCACGTTGCCCAGCAGCAGGCAGCTCGCCCGGCCCTCGAACCAGGTCGTCCCGTCGATCTTGATCTTCATCGGCACGAGCGGCTCGCCGACGTGCCGGACGGCCGCCTTGACATAGCTCAGCTTGCCGAGCCGCTTCTTGGCCCGCCCGCCGGCGTCGGCGACCATCTCGGCCTCGAACCCGGCCCCCGCCATCACCGCGAAGTGCTCGCCGTTGAGCACCCCCAGGTCCAGCTTCTCCCGCCGGCCGTGGAAGCCGATCCGCACCGCCTCGTCGAGGTCGGCGGGGATGCCGAGGTTGGCGGCGAACAGGTTCGCCGTCCCCGCGGGGAGCACGGCCATCGGCACGCCGGAGCCGGCCATCGCGTCGGCACAGCGCTGCACCATGCCGTCGCCGCCCCAGACGAACACCAGCTCGGCGCCCTGATCGAGGGCTTGCCGGACCTTCTTGGGGGCCTTCTTGCTCTTGGGCACCTCGTACCAGAGGAGCTCGGCGACGCCCTCCTCGGTGATGAGCACGCGTAGTCTGTCCAGACCCGCGCCGAGGGTCTTCTTGCGGTGCGCGACAACGGCCACGATGGGGGACATGCGTTCCGGACTACCCCGGGCGCCGGATTTCAGGCGGAGGAATCAATCCCGCGTGCCGGGGTAGCCGTGCGCGAATGAGTATCCACGGCGACCGCGCACTGGGACTGGGACTGCGACTGACGCTGGCCGGCCTGGCGGTGGCGCTCATCATGGTCCCGTTCACCCTGCTGCTCGTCGTGGCCAAGATGCCCGTCGACGGACTGGACGCGGGAGCCGCGCGATATCTGCACGCGTATGCGCTCACCCATCCCGAGGTGACGAGGTTCCTCATCGTGTGGACGGATCTGTTCGGGCCGTGGCCGTGGCGCGTCGCGGTCATCGCGTACGCCGTCTGGCTGCTCTACAAGGGCGCGCCGAGGCTGGCCGTCTGGGCGGTCACCACCATCACCGTGGGCGGGCTGCTCGGCCTGGCACTCAAGATCGTCGTGGCCCGGGCCAGGCCACACCTTCCGGACCCCGTCGCACTGGCGCCGGGCGACTCCTTCCCCTCGGGCCACGCGGTGAACGTGACGCTCGGCGCGGGAGTGCTCGTCCTGCTCGTCCTGCCCATGCTGCCTCGGTGGGGACGGGTGGTGGCGTGGGCCGTCGCCTGCTTCCTGGTGTTGTCCGTCGGCTACACGAGGATCGCGCTCGGCGTGCACTGGGTGAGCGATGTGGTCGCCGGGATCGTGCTGGGCGTGGCCGTGATCGCCGCGACGGCGGCGGCGTTCGAGACGTGGCGGCGCGAGCAGGGACGCAGGCCCGTCTCGCCGCCGGTCGAGGGAGTGGAACCCGAGTTCGTGAAAGCGGGCGATGAGAAGAAGTGAAGCGCTACGCGTTATCGATCGTGCTGCCGATGGTCCTGATGGCCGCGGTGACGTACGGCGTGGGCAGGGCGATCCTCGCCTGGCCCACCGGTGAGGCGTCGGTGAGCCGGAGCCTGGCCGCCGGCCGCACCTCGCTGTGGAACACGCTCACCGACTTCGGCAGCAGCCTGTCGGACACCCCGTACATCGTGGCGCTCACCGTGATCGCCGCGATCGTCTTCAGACTGGTCTACCGGCGCTGGCGCGAATCGATCTTCATCGTCGCGGCCGTCTGGAGCCAGTCCCTCATCTTCCTGGCCACCACCGAGGCCGTCGGCCGGCACCGGCCGCCCGTGCGGCACATCGACCCGGCCCCGCCCACCTCCAGCTTCCCGTCGGGGCACGTCAGCGCCGCCGTCGCGTTCTACTGCGGGATGGCGCTCGTCCTGACCACGCACGTCCGCAACAGAGCGCTCCAGGTGCTGATCTGGGTGCTCGGAATCGCCGCTCCGCTCGCCGTCGGCCTGTCGCGCCTGTACCGCGGCATGCACTTCCTCACCGACGTGGTCTGCGGCGCGCTGCTCGGCGTGGGCTGCGTCGTCATGGCCGCCCGGGCGATCCTGCACGCACGGAGGCGGCGGCGCTCAGAACTCGTTCGACCTGCGTAAACGCGAGGGCCGCCCGTCGGGGTCCACGACGATCCGGTACAGCGGCATGGCCAGCGCCCGGCGGACGCGGTCGAGCCCGGGCCGCGGATGCGGGCGCAGCCGGCCCGGCGGGCGGGGACCCCGGCAGCCGTCCCGGTGCCAGGCCTCGAGCCGCGCGGCGGACTCGGCGAACGCCTCGTACGCGCTTTCCGGGTCGAGCAGATCCTCCAGGTCGCCGGGGTCGCGGTCCAGGTGCTCGGCGGCGAGCGTGAGCCGCAGCTCCCTGGCGAACCTGCGGGCTCCCGAGGGCGGACGCGGGTCGGGCTGCGCGTCGAGGACCGCGCAGCTCAGCTCGGAGTCGAACGTCCACGAGCGCAGGTTCACGTTGTCGGAGCCGACGCTCGCCCACACGTCGTCGACCACGCAGACCTTGGCGTGCACGTACACCGGCGTGCCCCGGTGGTTCTCCAGATCGTAGATCGCGACCCGGCCGTCGCCCGCGCGCATCAGCCGGGCCAGCGCTTCCGACCTGCCGATCAGGCTGGCAGGGCCGGCCAGCCAGCCGTCCTGGTCAGGATGGCGGGGCACCACGATGATCATGCGCAGGCCGGGCTCCCGCTCCAGCGCCTCGGCGAACGGCTCGATCACCTCCGTGGACCACAGGTACTGGTCCTCCAGGTAGACCAGCGAGCTCGCCCGCGTCAGAACCTTGCGGTACGCCCTGGCCACGCTGCGCTCCCCCTCCGGCGCGAACGGATAGGCGTGGCGCAGGTGGGGATAGGTCCTCAGGAGCTGCACGGCATGCGTCCCGGCCGCCGGCGGCGCGGGGCCGGCCGCCGGCAGCGGCGGCACGTCGGCCATCCGGGTCATGCGGTCACGCAGCCGCCTGAACGGCTGTCGGGTCTCCGGCGCCGGGTCCTCCCAGCGCTCGCAGAAGACCTTCTCCACCTCGGCCACCGCCGGGCCGCTGATCGCCACCTGGACGTCGTGCCACGGCGGGCGATCGCCGTACGCGCCCGGCATCGGCGCCGCCTGCGGGTCGCCCAGGTGCTCGGCGTCGTCGCGGCGGCTGTGGCACAGGTCGATGCCGCCGACGAACGCCACGTCCCGGCCCGGTCCCCGGTCATGGCGCAGGACGACGAACTTCTGGTGGTGCGAGCCCCCACGCCGCACCCGGGTGTCGAGCAGCGCCTGCCCGCCGGCCGCCTCGATGTCCTCGCCGAGGTGCCGGTTCTCGGCGGAGCTGAAGCGCAGGAAGTCCAGGTGCGAGCGCCAGATCAGCCCTCGGACCAGGGCTCCCCTCTCGGCCGCCCGCGCCATCGCGGCCGCCACCTCGGGGCCGTCCGGCGTGAGCCGCTCGTCGGGGTCGCCGCGCCAGTCGGAGAACAGCAGCAGGTCGTCCTCGCCGAGGCCGGACAGCCGCGCGGCGAGCTCGGCGAAGTAGGTGGCGCCGTGGACGAGCGGGCGCACCAGGTTGCCCTCCGTCCAGGGCGCGAGCTTGGTCGCGTCGTTCCCGCGTTCGGGGCCGGTGAGGAACCAGTCGTCCAGCCTCATGTACGCCGCCAGCGGGCCTCTCCGAAGCAGTATCCGGCGAACAGCAGCAGCCCGAGGGCCACCACCGCCAGCAGCCAGGGCCCGGCCGGAGTGTCGGCGAACGCCCTGAGCGTGGCGTCGATGCCCCCGGCCTTGTCCGGGTCGAAGGTGACGGCCGCCTGGATCACGAAGACGCCGGCCAGCCCGGCGATCAGCCCGC
The DNA here is from genome assembly GCF_053603495.1 of Nonomuraea sp. NPDC004186. NCBI lineage: Bacteria > Bacillati > Actinomycetota > Actinomycetes > Streptosporangiales > Streptosporangiaceae > Nonomuraea > Nonomuraea sp. NPDC004186. The sequence continues at coordinate 73,138 of NZ_JBSGFQ010000033.1, forward strand.
GCGCGAGGTAGCCGGCGAGCCCGAGCCGGTCCATCACCGCGCCGGCCCGCCTCGGCATCGGCCTGAGCTCCTTGCGGAACTCCTTCTTGACGCCGAACCGCAGCCAATAGACGCCGAGCGCGACGAGACCGAGCCCGATCGCGCCCACGAGGACCTGCCCCGCGGGCAACTCGAGCAGCTTTCCCGTGAGGTCCTGGGTCCGCTGGTCGTCGGAGGCGGTCTTGTGCGTCAGCACCATGGTCAGCAGCGCGGAGCACACGAACACGTAGACCGCGACCCGGCCGGCCGGCTCCACCCGGTCCTTGAGCTGATGGGCGCCGAAGATCGCCTCCGACGCCTGCCACAGTGCCAGGGCGGCGAACCCCACGACCATGATCCACAAGATCACGGCCCCGAACGGCAGCGACGCGACCGTGCTGATCGCCCCGCTCTTGTCGGCCTCCCGCCCGCCGTCCCCGAACGCGATCTGCACCGCCAGTACCCCGATCAGGCCGTACAGCACGCCGCGGCAGACCAGCCCGACCCGCGCCAGCTTGTCCATGGCAGGGCTGTCGGCCGCCTGTCTCGCCTTGGCTTCGGCTTCGGTCATGACTTCTCCCAAGAGCTCGTCAAAACCGGCGAACTGCCCTGAATCGCGCGTCCTAGACCTTCACCCGGCGCGACCGGCGGATTTGAGCGTCGGGATCACTCGCCGAGGTCGAGATCGGCCGGGCAGTCGATGGGCTCGTAGGAGCCATCGGCCTGCTGCATCTCGCACTGGGTCTGCCGGTCGCCCAGTCGCTCGCTCTCTCCGAAGCCGGGGCCGGAGGAGGCGGAGAAGCTGGAGAAGGCCGCGAAGAAGGCCAGGCCGATGACGACGGCGACGCATCCGACGATGATCCCGCCGTAGCCTCCGCCGGGGTCGGCCGCGGGCACGGCCCTGGTCGGGTTCTGCGGGTCGTAGAGCACCTCGGTCTCGTTGCCGACGCCGAGGCCGGAGGTGGTCGCCGCTTCGGTGGTGATCTCCTGCCCCTCCAGGGTCGTGAAGGTCAGGACCGGCCGCTGCCTCGCCCTCAGGTGCTCCCCTTGCCCCGTGAACGTGGTCCGGACGTCGCTGACCACGCCCGGCACCCGCTGCGCCCGCCGGACGAACTGCCTGCTGTCGACGGTCCCCTTGATCGAGCCCAGAACGATCACTACGCCCACCGCCACGAACAGCAGCGGGAAGTACTGGAACAGATTTTCCACCGCGGATCTCCTTGGGTCGGCCTGCACTTTAGAACGTCCGGGCGGGCCACAGGTTCCCGGCAAGAGATCTCGGTGGGGGCGGCGCGGAGTACGGTTGATCGACGGGCCGAGTGGCCTGGCGGCGGGACTGACGGGGGCGGCTTTGACCGAAGGCGAGCTCGAACAGCGCTTACGCGGGCATCCGGCGGTGACCGAGTGTGTCGTGGTCGAGGGCGAGCAGCTGATCGCCTACGTCGTGGCCGACGAGAAGGACCGGGAACGGGTCACCGAGTTCCTGACGGAGCTGGTGCCGAGGCGGCGACTGCCCGAGGTGGTCGCGGTGGTACCCGCGTTGCCGCGCACGCCTGAGGGCGAGATCGACGTCGCGGCGCTGCCCCTGCCGGTGGTGGAGGGGCAGCGGCCCGCGGGCGGCAAGGGCGGCGGTGCGACGGCCGGGAGCGGGTCGATGGTGGTCGGGGGCACGCTCCTGTTCGGCTTCCTGGCTTTTTCGACCACCAACGTCTTCTGGCCCTATTCCACCGACCTGTCCGGTGTGCCGCTGCCGTGGGCGGCACTGTTCTTCGGGCTCTACCTTTTCGAGTGCGCCTCGTTCGGGCTGGGCGTGATGGTCCTGCTGCGGGGCCGCTCGGCGCTGGCCCGACGGGGCCGCTCCGCACCGCTGACCACGGCGGCCTGGCTGGCGCTCGCCTGGCTGCTGCTGGCGTGGTGGCCGCAGGACAACTTCTACCGCCTGGCCGCCAAGACCGACTGGCCGCAGCAGGCCGCCCTGGTCTACGGGTTCAACGTCACCCTGATGATCGCCGCGGCGGTGCTCGTCGCCTTCGTCACCAACGGACGGCGCTGAACATGGCGCCGAGCGCCTCGTTGGCGGCCCGCACGGCCCGCTCCGCCGCGTCGAGCTCCCGGATCGTCCGGGCGGCGAGCGCGATCCCCAGGTAGGGAAAGGGGTCGAACGCGGCGGTCGGGATGGTGACCAGGAGGATCGCGCCGAGCTCCCGGCAGTGCGCGGCCAGCCGCGTGACGTGCTCGCGCAGCGCGGTCGACGGCAGCCGGGCGCCCAGCGGCAGGCAGTCCAGGGTGCGCACCAGGTGCCCGGCGCCGTGCAGGCCGTCCAGCGCCGTCTGAATGGTGAACGCCGCGCAGGGTCCGGTGAGCCGCAGATTGATCTCGGTGGGCGCCAGCAGGCCCGCCCGGTCGGCCACGAAGTCCACGTCGTACCAGCCGCGGTAGCCGTGGCGGGCCAGTGCCGCGCCCACGTCGGCGCCGAACGCGGCCGCGGTCCGCGCCTGCTCGGCGGGCAGCGTGCCGGGTCCGACGGTGACGCCCTGGTAGCGGGTGCCGTCGATCGCCATCGCGCCCGTACCGACCGGGTGCACCCGCCCGTCGGCGGCGACGACGGCGTCGAACGTGGGGTTGGCGACGCCCGCGATGTACTCCTCCAGCAGCAGGCCGCGCACCCTGCGGGGCGGCGGGGACGTCGTCACGACCTGGGTGCCCGTGCCGCCCACTCCGTACTCGGTTTTGAGCACGTACGGCATGGCCGCCCCTCGCAGCTCCCGGCGTGCGGCGATCCGGCGCTGTGCCGCGATCCGGATCCCGCGATGGCCTGGAGCCAGCTCGCGGAAGAGCTCGTGGGAGCCGCGTTTGGACTCGAAGCGGCGGACGCACTCCAGCACCCCGGCGGGAGCGGGCCGGATCCGGTCGAACGCGGGCGTACGGCCCCAGGACAGCACCGCCATCCCGGGCGGGACGAGCTCGGGCAGGCCCGCCAGAGCCGCCGACACCTGCCCGTCCGCCGCGATCCCGCCGCGTACCCGCACCCCTCCCCAGCCCAGCGTCTCGGCCAGGTGCCGGACCCACCACTCCGGCACGGGCAGCGGCAGCACGACGAGGGCGGGCCGCGGACTGGCGAAGGCCGCCAGGCACGAGTAGTGGTCAGGCCCGGCCGGCATCCCGCCGAAGGCGGCGTTGAACTCGGCGGCGTTGCCGACATGAACGGCGGGCAGCCCACGCGTCCAGGCCTTCACCCACGACGGCTCGGCACTCATCCGGTCAGGAAATCCCATGCATCACCCGACGTGCAAGTGACCCGCAAGCGCGCGGAAACGGCTTGTGGGGATAGTCACGGTTCGTGAGCGCGATCGTCCTCGACCCCGGCCTCCCTGAGGGGCACCGCCGGCTGATGGCCACCCGGCCGGAGCTCCTGCCGCCTGCTCCCGAGCGGCCCGCCTGGGGCGGGCGGACGCTCGGTGACGTCCTGGCCGTCCTGCCTCAGTCGGCGCTGTGGGGTTTCCTCCCCCTCGTCGTCGGCCTGGCCCACCGTGGCCGGATCGTGCTCCTCACCGGGCTGCTGCTGCAGGGGGCCATGCTCGGCGTCTGGATCCGGTACGGCTTCACGACCTTCTTCCTCGCCGGATCGGCCGTGCAGGCATTGGCCTTCCTCGCGCTCCTGGCGCTGGCGGGCGAGTCGCCGGTGGCGGGGTACGGCCGCCGCCACCGCGGCAGGTACGTGACCACCACGATGCTGGAGCCGCTGGACGCCGCGCTGCTGGAGCGGACGGTGGCCGCCACCGCGACGGTCCTGCGGTCCAGGCTCGATCGGGACGGCCTGCTCGACGGCATCGCCAACCGGGTGATCCTGCCCCGCCAGGAGTGGGAGATCGCCGAGACGCTGACCGAGCTGACCCGGCTGCGGCGCGAGCAGGCGGGCGCGCGGTCGGGACGTGTCACCGAGCGCATCTCCGCCATGCTCGAATCCCAGGAGGAGGCGCTCGACGTGGCGACCCGCGCGCTGGCCCGGCGGATCTCCTCCCTGGAGGAGTACGCGCGGCGTACCGAGGAGGCCGAGGAGGTCTACGCGGAGTGGCGGACCCTGCGGGACCTGGCGGATGACGGCGACGCCTACCGCGAGCTGCTCTCCAGGACCGTACGCGACGACCTGGCGGCCGGCGAGGTCGGCGAGCTGGCCGAGCGCGCCGAGCGCCTCGAGGCGTCCCTGCGCGAGAGCGTCGAGCAGGCCCGGCTCGCCGGCCTCACCCTGATCCCCCGGGAGGGCTGACCCATGCCGCGCACCTCCGACCGCATGAAGCGGCTCCTGGCGCCGTTCCCGAGGTGGGTCCCGCTCCTCGGCTCCGCGGTCCTCCTCGCCGAGCTCGTCATCGGCCTCCCCATGGCCGTCGGCGGCGGATCCGCCCGGGAGCCCCGTTCGACGCCGAGCCCTCCCCCGAGCGTGACGGCCGTTCCGCCGAGTCCCGCGTCCGCCGAGCCGGCGCCCACCCCCACCCTCGCGACGGCCACCCCTTCGCCGAGCGGGCTCGCGGTCACGCGGATCCCCGAGGGGAGCGTCGTCAAGCTCCCCCGCCGGCCGGGCCAGGGCTCGCCCGTCATCGGCAGGGTGACCGACCCCAAGACCGGCCTGTCGTTCGCCGAGCTGGGCTCCCCGTGGCGGCCGAGCCGCCCGATCGGCGACGGCCCCATCCAGGACGGCCGCTACAACATCCGCCAGACGCTGCTGACCGAGACCTACGGAACGGACGGCGATCGCGAGTGGTGGGCCGACATCGACTCCCAGCACCTGTGGTCCGACCTCGACGCCGGCGACAGCCTCTACGACGCCACCCGGGCGATGCTGGACTACAAGCAGGGCAGCGCCTTCCCCTCCGGGACGACGGGCCGTGACATCGCCTCGCAGCCGGTACGGCGTGGCTGGCTGCTCGCCCGGATGATCCGGATGCCGCCGAGCCCGGACGGCCGCAAGGCCAGGCAGGAGCTGTCGGTCGTCATCGCGGTCGACACGGGACGCCCCCGGCCCGCGATCCTGTGGATCACCATTCCCGACACGCACCGGCGCCTGTGGCCGGACGTCGACACGCTGGTGAAGTCCCTCAAGATCGTTCCCCGGAGCTGAGCCGCCGGCCCGGCAGAAAGTCCGTTGAATGCCCTGCCGCTGCCCTGGTCGGCCATGTTCCCCGTGCCGAGAATCAGTGCGGGAAACCTGAGGAGGCGGACATGGCACAGACCGGATCGCGATCGAAGAAGCCGACCATCGTCCTGAGCACGGCGGCAATGCTGAGCACGGCCATCGCGCTGCTCGCGGGCGGGACGGCGCGCGCCGACCAGGCGTCATCGGGCGTGGCGCTCGCGGTCACCTGCGGAGACGGCTCGCTGTCGGCCGACTGGTACTTCGACTCCTCGCACAACAACCCCAACGCGTGCGCCAAGTGCCAGGAGGCGGGCGCCAGACTCGAGGCGACAGGTATCTGGCGCGCCTACTGCAAACGGCGGTACAACCCGGCCGGCACGCTCACCCGGGTGGACCTCTATCGCTACTGCGTGGGTTGCCGGAGCACCGAGGCGGCCCTCACCACGGAGCCGTCGCTCCAGCGGGCCAGCCGTCCGGTCCCCGCCTGACGAGAACGAGCACCAGGACCAGCACGTCCCGGCCCGCGACCTGCGCGAGCCACGTGCCGGCGGGCAGCGCCAGGAGCGCGCTGACCCCGCTGACCAGGCCCACCAGGGCCGGTGCGGCAAGTTCGACGGCCACGGTGGTCACCGGCAGCGCGGCGTTCGCGGCGCCGGCGACGGTGGCGCCCGCCGACCGCTCGGCGTACTCGGGGACGACGGCGAACGGCAGGAGGAACCCGATCGACGAGGCCACCACGGTGGCCATCCGCGCCGGCAGCGCCCCGGTGACGATCGGCGTCCGCGCCGCCGCGCGGGTGCCGGCGATCACGGCCGCCGCTCCCCGCCGGGGAGGGGCCCGGCGGCGTCCCGCCGGGCGGCCGATGGCGCCGGCCCGCCAAGCAGGCTGGCGGCGTCCTGCCGGGCGACCGGTGGCGCCGGCGGCTTGGCGGCGTCCCGCCCGGTGGCCGATGGTGCCTGCCCGCCCAGCTCCGCCTCCAGCGACTTCAGCGCCTCGCGCATGTGCTGCTCGAGCTGGGAGGTGTCGTCCTCGGTGAGGAAGGCGGCCTGCTCGGTGTGGACGAGCCTGGTGCCCGGCCCGTGCCGGGCGAACTCGATCGTGGCCAGCGAGACCAGGACGCGTACCTGGTCGAGCAGCACGTCGTAGCTGTAGACGATGCGTTTGCTCGGCACGATGTCGAGGTAGCGGGCCTGGACCGTGTGCGCGGGACCGCCGGCCCGGGTGCCGTGGTACCGCTCCACTCCGTCGACGCGGAAGTCCAGGTCGAGGCGCGGGTTCCAGCCGGGGGGACCGCCGGCCCAGCGGGCCTTGACGGCCGGGTCGGCCCAGGCGGAGAAGACCTCGACCGGCGGGACGGCGTACACGTGCTCGGCCACGAAGGTGGCGTGCCTGATCATGGGAGCCTCTCGTCGTCGGTTCGCTGCCTGCGACTCTGGCCTGCCGCGACCGGCCGGGACATCCGTGGGGACCCCCTGATCCCCACGGAGGAGGTACGGATCCACCGCGGAAAGAGCACGGAGCCACCGGTCCCCCGACGAGGAGGGCTACTCGTCGATGATCCCCAGCTCGATCAGCGCCGGCGTGCCCCTGCCTGCCCTCTGAGCCTCGTCTCCCGAGCTCGGCCCGTACGAGGTCCCGCTCAGCGCTGATGCCTGGTGGCAGCGGCGTGGACAAGATCCTCAACCCCGGTGCGGACGAGGGCCTCGGCCATCCTGGCCAGTGCCGCGCGGGCCTCGGACCGCCTGCCTTCCGGCCGCACGGGCGGTACGGGGGCGGACAGCGTCACCTCGACGACCAGGTCGCGGGTCCCGGCCACCCGGACCATGGAGGCGAGCAGCGAGTCGTCACCGACGTAACAGGCGCGGGTCGAGGTCGCCGTTCCTTCGCGGTAGCGCAGCGTGGCCGGGCGGACCGCGGCGCCCGTGTCGACGGCCGCCTGGAACACCGCGGGCCGGAACCGGCCCATCCCCCGCCCGCACCACGTGGTGCCCTCAGGGAAGGCGACGACGGTGTCGCCTTCCCTGAGCGCGTCCGCGACGGCCGCGACGGCCGCGGGCAGCGCGGAGAGCCGTTCCCTGTCGATGAACAGCGCCCCCGAGCCCCTCGCCAGCGTGCGGATGACCGGCCACTCGCCGATCTCGCGCTTGGCCAGCGGCCTGGACGGCAGCGTGGCCGCGACGACCAGCGGGTCGAGCCAGGACACGTGGTTGGCCACGACCAGGGCTCCCCCGTCCGAGACGGCCAGGGCGCCGGTGACCTCGAGCCGGATCCCGAGCGCGCGCAGGAGCAGCCGCGCCCAGGCCATGGTCAGCTTCGCCCGCCACGCCGTCCGTACCCGCCCCACGAGGGACACCGGCACCCCGGCGAGCACCACGAGGAGCGCGGCGCACAGGCGGGCGACCAGGAGGAAGGGCCTGCTCGCGCGGGCGGCGGGCGCGAGGCAGGCCTGCGCGGTGCACGGGGCGAACGGGTGCCAGGGGCCGGGGGCGGCCGCCGGAGCCGGTGCCGAAGCGGGGGCCGAAGCGGGGGCCGGGGCCAGGATGTCGACGGCCGTGTTCACAGCGGCTCTCCCAGGAAGTGGCGCAGGTAGCGGGTGTTCACGTTGGCCATCGAGAGCAGGACGAAGAAGTCGGCGGTGCCGAAGTCCCGGTCGTGCGCGGGCGCCCCGCACACCCACGACCCCAGCCGCAGGTAGCCGCGCAGGAGGGCGGGCGGCACGAACCGGTCGGAGCGCACCGCGCCCCGGGGACGCCACGGCACGCGCGGCGTGACCCGGTACTCCTCCGGCCCGAGCGGCACCCGCTCCACCACGGCGGCGGCCACCGCGCCCCCGTCGTCGAGCGGCACCGAGCAGCAGCCCGCCAGCCACTGGTGACCGCCGGAGACCATGTAGCGCGCGATGCCCGCCCACATCAGCGCGACGACCGCGCCGCCGCGGTGGTCGGGGTGCACGCACGTGCGACCCGCCTCGACCAGCCCCTTCCTGATGGGCGCGAGGTTGGCCAGGTCGAACTCGCCGTCGGAGTAGAGCCGCTCCGTGCGCCCCGGTGGAAGCAGCCGGTAGGTGCCGACGACCTCGCGGCCGTCGCGCACGAGGAGGTGGTCGCAGTACGCGTCGAACCTGTCCACGTCGAGGCCGGAGACCGGGCTGTCGAGCCGCGCCCCCATCTCCTCGGCGAAGACCTCGTGCCGCAGCCGCTGCGCGGCCTGGACGTCGGCGGGGCCGGTGGCCATGCCGATCGTGTAGCGACCGGTGTCAAGAGAGATCGTCATGGGCGCGGGTCCTTCCCTGAAAGCGTCTCACGCCTATGTCGACATGCGGAAATGACGGCTGAGCCGCACATCGGGGTCAGCGAGGCGACCGCGTGGTGAACCTCGCACGCACGCGATAGATCGCTTTCTCCACCCGCCGCCGGTTCACTACACTCGCCACTGATCATCGACGAGGGAGAGGAGTACGGCCGTGCGCAACAGCACCGCTGCCGTCATTCCCCCGTCGCGCTACGAGGTGATCCTGGTGTCTCCGTCGTCCCGGTGCCGGCTGCGCGGCCGCCACTGGACGACGCCCTGACGACACCCGCCTCCTGGCCTTTCGTCAGGGGAATCGCGCTGTCCCGCTGAAGAATCCTCCCGAAAGGGTCTTGGGCCGTGCGTCCCCGAATACCTGACAATTCCCTTGCCATCGTCCGCAACCTCGGCATCCTCGCCCACGTCGATGCCGGCAAGACCACCGTCACCGAGCGCATGCTGTTCCTGGGCGGCGCCACGTACAAGCGCGGTGAGGTGCACGACGGCACGACCGTCACCGACTTCGACCCCCTGGAGCGCGACCGCGGCATCACGATCTTCGCCGCCGCGGTGAGCTTCGCCTGGGACGGGCACCGCGTCAACCTGATCGACACCCCCGGCCACGTCGACTTCTCCGACGAGGTGGAGCGCTCGCTGCGGGTGCTGGACGGGGCGATCGCGGTGTTCGACGCCGTCGCGGGCGTCGAGCCGCAGAGCGAGTCTGTGTGGCGGCTGGCCGACCGGTACGGCGTGCCGCGCATCGCGTTCGTCAACAAGCTCGACCGGGCCGGCGCCGACCTGGACACGGCCGTCGAGTCGATCCGCCGCCGGCTGCACAAGGCCCCGCTGGTGGTCCAGCTGCCGATCGGGCAGGAGGGCCGGTTCACCGGGGTCGTCGACCTGGTGCGGATGCGTTCGCTGGTGTGGGCGGGCGGGGGCTGCTCCGCCGGGCCGGTGCCGGAGGACCTGCTGGCGGAGGCGCGGCGGCGACGCCGGCTGCTCGAGGAGTCGGTGGCCGAGCTGCACGCCGGCGCGCTGGAGGAGTTCTGCGTGCGGCCGTCGATCTCCGACGAGACGCTGGCCGGCGCGCTGCGCGACCTCACGCGCAGCGGCGCGGGCCTGGTGGTGCTCTGCGGGTCGGCCTACCGCGACCGCGGGATCGAGCCGCTGCTCGACGCCGTGGTGGCGTACCTGCCGTCGCCGCTGGACGTGCCGCCGGTGCGCGGCGAGGACGGCGCGGAACGGGCCGCCGACCCGGAGGCGCCGCTGGCGGCGCTGGCGTTCAAGGTGAACGCCACCGCCACCGGGCGGCTGACCTACGTGCGGATCTACTCGGGAACGATGCGGAAGGGGGACACGGTACAGGTCACTGGGCCGGCCACCGGCGCGGGGCGCACCGAGCGCGTCAGCCGCATCCTGCGCGTGCAGGCCGACCGGCACACCGAGGTGGACCTGGCGGCGGCCGGGGACATCGTCGCGGTCGTCGGCCTCAAGTCGGCCCGCCTCGGGACCACGCTGTGCGCGCCCGGCGCGCCGCTGGTGCTCGAACCGCCGAGCACGGCCGAGCCGGTGGTGTCCGTGGCGGTCGAGGCCCGCAGGAGCACCGACGCCGAGCGGCTGGTCTCCGGGCTGGCGCGGATGGCCGAGGAGGATCCGTCGCTGGCGGTCCGTACGGACGCCGAGACCGGGCAGACGCTGCTGTCCGGGATGGGCGAGCTGCACCTGGAGGTCGCGGTGGACAAGCTCCGGCGCGAGCATGTCCTGGACGTCGCCGTGGGCCGGCCGCAGGTGGCCCACCGGGAGACGGTCGTGCGCGGCGTGTCCGGGCTGCTGTACCGGCATGTCAAGCAGGACGGCGGCGCCGGGCAGTTCGCCCACGTCGTGCTGGACGTGGAGCCGCTGGACGGCGCCTTGGACGGTGCCTTGGACGGAGGCGGTTTCGCGTTCGCCTCGACCGTCGTCGGCGGCCGGGTGCCGCGCGAGTACGTGCGCGCGGTGGAGGCCGGTTGCCGGGACGCCCTGGCCGACGGCCCGCTCGGCGGCCACCCGGTGACCGGCCTGCGGGTCACGCTGACCGACGGGGCCACCCATCCGAAGGACTCCTCGGACCTGGCGTTCCGCACGGCCGGGCGGCTCGCGCTGCGCGAGGCGCTGCGGGCGAGCGCCATGGAGCTGCTGGAGCCGGTGGTGGAGGTCACGGTCACCGTGCCCGACGACGCGGCCGGCGCCGTGCTCGGCGACCTGGCCGCCAGGCGCGGCCGGATCTCGGGCTCGTCGGCACGGGCCGGGACCGTGGTGATCAGCGCCGTGGTGCCGCTGGCCGAGGTGTTCGGGTACGCGACCCGGCTGCGCAGCCGTACGCAGGGCCGTGGCACGTTCACCACCCGGCCCGCCGGTTACGCCCCCGCCAGGTAAGAGGTGGCCCCGCCCCAACGCGGGGCGGGGCCACGCGCCGGGCAGGGCGATCGGATCGGCCATAGTGTGACCATGAGGGTGCTGGCCGGGGTCGACGTGGGGACCACGCATGTCAAGGTGGGCTTCTTCGACGAAGGGGGCGGCTGCGTCGCGGCCGTGCGGCAGCCGACCCCGCGCGAGTTGCCCGCCCTCGTCGCCGCGGTGACGGGGGCGCTCGGCGAGTGCGCCGCGCGGGCCGGGCGGGGGCCGGAGGCGATCGGGGTCACGGGCATGGCCGAGACCGGCGTGCCCCTCGACCGCGCGGGGCGGCCGCTCACCCCGCTGCTGTGGTGGAACGACCCCCGGGCCGCGCACGAGGCCGCCGAGCTGGCCCGGGACGCCGTGCGGTTGTACGCGCTGACCGGCCGCCGCGCCGACCCCAAATCGCCGCTGGCCAAGTGGCTGTGGCTGCGTGCCCACTCGCCCGAGGTGCTGGAGTCGATGCGGTGGTGGGCGCACGTGCCGGACGCCGTGGCGTACGCGCTCACGGGGCGCCTGCGGACGCACGGGACGCTGGCCGCCCGCACCCTGGCCTACGACCTGGAGGCCGGAGACTACGACCCGGAGCTGCTCGCGCGGGCCGGGCTGCGCGGCGGGCAGCTGCCGGCTCCGGCCGGGTCCGTGGAGCCGGTCGGGCCGCTGACCGCGGAGGTGAGCGGGGTGACGGCCGGGGTCCCCGTGGTGATCGCGGGCCACGACCACGCGGTGGGGTCGTGGGCGGCGGGGGTGCGGCGGCCCGGCGACGTGGCCGACTCCCTCGGCACGGCGGAGGCGGTGATGGTGCTGTCGGACTCCCGCCCGGACGCGCGTACGGGACTGGCCCTCGGCATCACGACCGACCCGTCGCTGGACGGGGCCCGCAAGGTGGTGGTCGGCGGCCTGCCCACCAGCGGGGCCATGCTCGACTGGCTGCTCTCCCTCACGGGGAACGGCGAGAGCGGGTACGCGGCGCTGCCCGGGCTGCTGAGTGGGGTGCGGTTGCCGACGGGGATCGTGGTGGAGCCGTACCTGCGGGGCCGCGTCGCGCCCGCGCCCGACCCGGCCCGGCGCGTGACGGTGTCGGGGCTCGGGCCCGAGCACACCCCGGGCGACCTGCTGGCGGCGGCCGTCGAGGGCACCTGCCTGCACGCCCGCTGGATGCTCGACGAGCTCGCCGCCGTCACCGGCACCGCCCCCGAGCGCCTCGTGGTCCTCGGCGGGCAGGTCAGGATCCCGCTGTGGATGCGGGTCAAGGCCGCGGTCTCGCCTGTCCCGGTCGAGGTGGTGCGATCCGATGACGCGGTCTGCGCGGGAGCGGCGCTCATCGCCGGGCAGGCGGGCGGGTCGCTCGACGACGTACCCGTGCTCCCCCGCGATCGCCTGCCGCCCGAACCCGAGCTCGCCGCCGCCTACGTCCCCCTCTACGAGCGCTTCCTGGCCTCGGCCCGCACACCCCGATGACGGACCGGCGCCTCAGGTGACGCGCAGGACGATCCGGCCGCCGGCCGCGCCCGCCGCCTGGCGCCGCCAGGCCGCTCCCGCCTCCTCCAGCGGCACCACCTCGTGGGCCACCGACAGCCGCCCCCGCGCCGCGTGTTCCGCGATCAGCGTGATGGCCTGGGCGCGTTGCTCCCGGGTCAGCTCGTTGTTGGTGTAGCCGAGCACCCGCAGCGACCGGCCGCGCAGGGTGGAGGAGTCGAGCGGGCACGTCTCGGAGGCCGAGCCGCCGAGGTTGACGAGCCGGCCGCCCGGCCGGAGGGTGCGGGCCGCCGCGGCGGCCGGGGCGCCGAAGAGCGGGTCGAGCACCAGGTCCACCGGCCCGTCGCAGGCGGCCGAGAGGCGGGCGGCGAGGCCGGCCACGTCCTGAGTGCCGAGCTCCACCACCGCGTCCGCGCCCGCCCGCTTCGCCCGTTCCCGGCCCTCGGGAGAGCGGGCGGCCGCGACGACCCGGCGCGCTCCGGCGAGGCGGGCGAGCTGGACGGCCGCCTGGCCCACCACGCCCCCGGCGCCCAGCACCACCACCTGCTCCCCCGCCGCGAGCTCGCCGCGCCAGGTCAGGGCCATGTGGGCGGCCACGGCCGACAGTCCGAGCGCGGCGACGGCGTACGCGTCGGCGCCGGCGGGCAGCTCCACCAGGTCCTCCGAACGCACCACCGCCAGCCCGGCCATGCTCCCGTCGCCGGGCGCCATCCCCGCCGAGGTCGGGAACCACACGGCCGTCTCCCCGACGGCCCCCACGCCCTGGACGCCGGGCACGTAGGGGACGGCGGGCGTGCCGAAGTAGGAGGCGCCGCCCGCGCACAGCAGGTCCAGCGGCGTGACCGGGGCGGCACGTACGCGCACCAGGCTCTCCCCCGGCCCGGCCACCGGCACGGGGACGTCGCCGACCACGGGAGGCCGGCCGCACGTCTCGACCCGGGCCGCGCGCATCCGGCCGTGCTCGCCGGTCATCAGGTCGCGATGTCCGGGTACGGAAGCCGAAAACCCGCCAGCCGCCGCGCGTACTCCGTCTGGAAGCCCAGCGGCGGGTGGTCGCGCTCGAACATCGCGATGAACAGGGTCAGCGTGAGGAACGGGTGCGCCCCCAGCTCGAACAGCTTCGGGTAGTCGTGCGCGGCCAGCGCCTCGCGCTCGGCGTCGTCGAGGCGCAACCAGGTGGAGGACTCGCCGGTGTGGCAGCCGAGGATGCGGTTGGCGTACTCGGACTCCCACCACTCGACGGTGGCGCGCGGCTCCTCGCGGTAACGCTCGACCAGCTCGGGGTCGCGGTCGACGGTGAAGAGGAACTTGTTCAGCAGGTACTTGCTCACGAAGAACCCCCACTCGGATACCAGGTGAAGTACGCCTCCATCGTGTGGAACAGGTCGTACGTGTCCACGTAGTCGGCCTTGCGGCCCTCCCCCGCCACCCCCATCATCAGCATGAAGTCCATGAACCCGTGCGTGGCGTTCCCCGGCTGGTGGAGGCTGTCCAGGGTGACCTCCGACAGGCAGCCCTCGATGTCCCCGGTGGAGATCCACTCGACGGCCTTGCGGTCGAACTCCGGGTCGGGCCCGTGCGGCCCGAACTGGCGCGGCCCGCCGAGCTCCAGCGACAGGTGCCCGGTGCCGATGACCGCCACCCGCCGGTCCGCCGGCCAGGACTCCACGAGCTGCCTGATCGTCCGCCCGAGCTGCACGAACCGCTGGGGACGCGGCAGCGGCGGGGCGAAGATGTTGGTGTAGACGGGCACGATCGGCAGGTCGGCCTCGGGGCGCAGGGTGATGATCGGGCACGTGATCGAGTGGTCGATGCGCAGCTCGTTGCTGAAGGCGAGGTCGAAGCCGGCGTCCAGGCCCTCGCGCAGGATGTACGCCGACAGGTCCTCCTGGCCCTTCAGCACCATCCGCGGCAACCCGAACTCGCGTTCCTCGTTGTAGAAGTTCGCGTCGTAGAAGGGCGCCTTGCCGACCAGGAACTGCGGCATGTTGTCCAGCCACAGCTGGTGGAAGTGGTCGGAGCCGACCATCACCAGCACGTCGGGCCGCGCCTTCGTGAGGGTCTCCCTGAACGCCTCCACCTTGCGCACCCACTCGTCGGCGAACGGCGGGCGGTCCTCGCCGGTGGAGGTGCTGGCGCGGTAGTAGAAGGGGTGGTGGGTGGATGCGATGACCGCGACGAGTTCAGCCATGCGTACCTCCGTTGGCGGCATACGGCTCGGGCGGGACGGGACGGTTGTTGAGGTCCACCGAGAGGAAGATGTCGTTGGCCACGGGACGGCGCAGCTCCTCGGCGAGCTGCCCGATCAGCCCGGCCGTCCTGGCCAGCAGCGCGAAGCCGCGCAGCAGCTCCAGCGGCAGCCCCAGGTCGGCCAGCGCCGCGCCGCACGCGCCCGCCCCGTTGAGCGGCAGCGTCCGGCCCAGGATCTGGGGGTGCACGCGGCCGACGGCGGCGAAGAGCGACAGGTGCGGCCCGAACAGGCCCTCCTCGGCCGCGATCTCGAACAGCCGGGCCGTGCGCGGGTCGCCGTCCTTGTGCACGTGGTGGCCGAGGCCGGGAATGCGCCCGCCCGCCTCGCGCCGGGCCCGTACGGTCTCCAGCGCCAGAGCGTCCCAGCCTGCGTCGTCGGCCGGGAGGGGGTCCTGGTCCCGCAGCACGTCGTTGAGGAAGCGGCCGCAGTCCTCGGTGACGCCGAGGAAGCGGGAGCCGCCGCCGAGCAGCCCGGCCGCCAGCGCTCCCTGGACGGAGTCGGGCGCCGACAGGTACGTCAGCCGCGTCACGATCGCGGTGGGCGTGAACCCGTGGTCGGCCAGCGCGGCCAGCACGGCCTCGAACACGCGCACCTCGCCGCGGGCCGGGCGGCGCTGCGTGGCCAGCCAGAACGCCAGCTCCCCGAAGCCCACCTCGCCCATGACGTCGGCGGCCAGGTCATGGCCGAGCAGGGTGATCGTCTTCAGCGAGGACGCCCCGAGCGCGGTCGGATACTCCTTCGGCTCCCCGCCACGACCGCCGATCCCGACGACCGCCTCCTCCGCGTTCCCGCCGGTGCCGACCCCGTCGCCGCCGCTCACGACCGCGCCTCTTCGGAGGATCCCGAGGCCGGCTCGGTGGGGGTGAGCCACTTGCGCAGCTCCGTGCCGTGCTCGTCGAGCTCCGGCGGCGGCAGCCGGTAGCCCGCGGGCGTCTCCGAGAACCGGATCGGATGCCGCGTCGTCGGCACGGCCCGCTCTCCCTCCCCCACCACGACCACCGGTTCGAGCCCGAGCCGCTCGGCCACCGCGAACCCGCCGTCGATCGTGTTGATCGGCCCGCTCGGCACCCCCGCCTCCACCAGCAGGTCGAACCACTCCTCCGCCCGCCGGGTCACGAGCCGCTCCACGAGGATCGGCCTCAGCTCCTCCCGCCGCGCGGTCCGGTCGGCGTTGCGGGCGAAGCGCGGGTCGTCGGCCACCTCGGGGATGCCCAGCACCTCGCACAGCTTGCGGAACTGCCCGTCGTTGGCGGCCGCGACGATCAGCTCGTGGTCCGCCGTCGGCAACGGCTCGTACGGGAACACGCTCGGATGCGCGTTGCCCATCCGGTACGGCACCACACCCCCGGCCACGTACGCCGAGCTCTGGTTGACCAGCCCCGTCAGCGCCGACGACAGCAGGTTGACCTCGACGTGCTGCCCCTGCCCGGTGGCCTCCCGGTGCCGCAGCGCGGCGAGGATGCCGATGACGGCGTGGTTGCCCGCCATCACGTCGAACACCGAGATCCCGGCCCGGTACGGCGGCCCGCCGGGATCGCCGGTCAGGCTCATCAGCCCCGACATGGCCTGCACCATCAGGTCGTACCCCGGCACCCGCGCGCCCGCCCCGGCACCGAACCCGCTGATGGAGGCGTACACGACGCCGGGGTTCAGGGCCCGCACGGCCGGGAAGTCCAGCCCGTACTTGGCGAGCCCGCCCGGCCGGAAGTTCTCCACCAGCACGTCCGCGCGCCGGGCCAGCTCCCTGGCCGCCTCCGCGTCGGCCGGGTCGCGCAGGTCGAGGGCGACCGACCGCTTCCCCCGGTTGACCCCGAGGTAGTACGTGGACACCTCGCCCCGCGCGGGCGGCGTCCACGACCGGGTGTCGTCCCCGCCGGGAGACTCGACCTTGACGACGTCGGCCCCCAGGTCGGCCAGGAGCATCGTGGCGTACGGCCCCGCCAGGACCCTGGAGAAGTCGGCCACCAGCAGGCCGGACAGCGGCCCCTCAGGCACGATGGACTCCCCTTCCCGCGTCCGTTCAACGGACATGTGTCCGCTGAGCCCGATCTCATCACCGACGCGAGCCCGCGTCAACCGTCTTGACACGTAGGTGAGCGCTCATCACAGTGGCTGTGACCGTATAGCGGACAATCGTTCGCAAGGAGCGTGTGCCATGAACGAGTTCGAGGCCGGACGGCCCGTGGTGCTGCGCGGCGGCACCGTGCTGCCCATGTCACCCAGTGGGAGCAGGCGGGTTCTGCCCCGTACGGACGTCCTCGTGACCGGGGACAGGATCGCCGCCGTCGGCCCCGAGCTGGAGGCGCCCGAGGACGCGGTCGTGATCGACGCGTCCGGCGGCCTGGTCATGCCGGGCATGATCGACACCCACCGGCACATGTGGCAGACGGCGCTGCGCGGCTACGGCGCCGACTGGACGCTCACCCAGTACTTCGTCTGGTTCTACCTGGAGCACGGCAAGCTGTTCCGGCCCGAGGACATCCACGCGGGCAACACCCTGGCCGCGATCGAGGCGCTGGACGCCGGCGTCACCACCGTCGTGGACTGGTCGCACGGCCTGCGGACCGTCGACCACGCCGACGCCGCGGCCGACGCGCTGGAGTCCGTGCCCGGCCGGTACGTGCTCGCCTACGGCAACATCCAGCAGCCGCCCGCCGAGTGGACGGCCGCGCCCGAGTTCCGCGACTTCGTGCGCCGGCGTGTCTCCGGCGGCGGCATGCTCGGCTTCCAGATCGCCTTCGACGTGCTCGGCGACCCCTCCTTCCCGGAGAGGCCCGCGTTCGAGGTCGCCCGCGAGCTCGGCGCCGCCGTCACCACGCACGCCGGTGTGTGGGGCGCCACCAGCGACGACGGCATCCGCCTGATGCACGAGCACGGCTTCATGACGCCGGAGACGATCTACGTGCACGCCGCCTCGCTGTCGGCCGACTCCTACCACCGCATCGCGGCCACCGGCGGCTCGATCTCGGTCTCCACGGAGAGCGAGCAGAGCGCCGGCCAGGGTTACCCGCCCACCTGGGCCGTCCGCGCCCACGGCATCCCGGTGTCGCTGTCCATGGACACCAGCGTGTGGTGGAGCGGCGACCTGTTCTCGGCCATGCGCACCACGCTCGGCGCCGACCGCTCGCGCGAGCACCTGGAGGCGCACGCCAAGGGCGAGACGGTCACGCACTGCGGCCTGCGCGCCGACCAGGTCGTGGAGTGGGCGACCCGGGGCGGCGCCCGGGCGCTGGGCCGCGACGACCTGGGCGTCATCGAGCCCGGTAAGAAGGCCGACCTCGTGCTCGTCAAGAACGAGCACTCGCCGGTGTCGTTCCCGATCCTCAACCCGTTCGGGCACGTCGCGTTCCAGGCCCAGCGCGGCGACGTGCACACCGTGATGGTCAACGGGCGCGTGGTCAAGCACGAGCACCGCCTGCTCGGCGTCGACCTCGCCGGGGCCCGTGCGCAGGTCGAGCGCACGGTCGAGCACCTGCGCTCGACGATGGGCGACGAGGCCTGGGAGAAGGGCATGAACCCGGACATCCCCTCGGCGAAGGTCCTCGACAACCCGTACACGTACACCGACTACCGCAGTGATGCCACGCACCGCCTCTGATCGGCCGCTCTGCGGACGGGCGACCGTCTAGAGTCGGATCGAACGGATTCCGAGCGAGGCGAGGGCGTAGATGGCACGTGGTGACACCGGACCTGACTTCATCGAGGCGCTGGCCCGCGGCCTCGATGTCATCCGGGCATTCCAGCCGGGGCGCCCGGTCATGTCCCTGACGGAGGTGGCGACGGCCGCCGGCCTGGCCCGGCCGACGGCCCGCCGCATCCTGCTCACCCTCCAGGAGCTGGGGTACGCCAGGTCGGAGCAGGGCGGGTTCGCGCTCACGCCGAGGGTGCTGGAGCTGGGCGTCACCTACGTCCGCTCGATGGGGCTGTGGGAGGTGGCCAGGCCGCACCTGGAGCGGCTCGTCACCCAGACCAACGAGTCGTCCTCGATCGCCCAGCTCGACGGCTCCGACATCGTCTACGTCGCCCGGGTCGCGGTGCCGAAGATCGTGTCGCTCCAGGTGCAGATCGGCACCCGCTTCCCCGCGCTCCAGACGTCGCTGGGCAAGGTGCTGCTGGCCGCGCTGCCGCCGGCCGAGGTGGAGCGGGTGCTGGCCGAGCCGGGCCGCTCGGGCATCGAGCCGCGCTGGCGCCCGGACGCCAAGGAGCGCGAGGCGGCGCTGCGCGCGGTCCGCGCCAAGGGGTGGGCCGCCACGGACGAGCAGCTCGCGCTGGGGATCCGGTCGGTGGCGGCGCCACTCAGGGACGGGCTCGGCAACGTCATCGCGGCCGTCAACGTCAACGCCCACGCCGCCGAGACGTCCATGGAGAAGCTGACCGAGGAATACCTGCCGCTGCTGCTGACGACGGCCGGCGCGATCAGCGCCGACTGGGCGCTCTACCAGGCGGTCCCGCACGTCACGGCCTCCTGAGATCCATCCCCGCGCCGCCTGGGTCTTGCCGGTTGGGGCAACTCCGCCTTGAATGTGCCCCATACGGGTGATCCAGGAGGGGCCGATGCGTGGTTTACGGGCGTCCGCAGTCGTTCTGTTGATCGTTCTCACGACGTTCGTGGCCGCGGAGCCATCCGTCCCGGCGGTCGCCGGGCCGGGTGACCCGGAGCCGGCCTCGCTGGTCACGCTCTCCGTGCCCGACCGCGCCGCGATGGAGCGGCTGGTGGCCTCGGGAGCCGACCTCACCGAGCGGGTGCGCCCGCAGGCGGACGGCAGCGTCCAGGTGGACGCGGTGGCCACGCCCAGCCAGCTCACCTCCTACGCCGCGCTCGGCGCGACCCTGGCGCCGGGCACGCCGCCCCAGGCGAAGGCCAGGGCCACCACCGCCCAGGACCAGCTCGTCATCGAACGGGCCGTCTGGATGAAGTCCCGCGACGGCTACTTCCTGTCGGTGGAGGCGTCCAGCAGCGCGGGCGAGGCGGCCACGCTCACCGTGACGTGGAAGGGCAAGGGCGGCTCGACCGGGCAGGCGCCGATGGTCGCGTACGTGGACGCGGGCGCGTACCTGGGCCACCAGTTCAGCACCCCGATGCCCGCCGACGCCCGGCCGCAGTGGGTCACCGTGACCTCCGCCGGCGGCGGCACGGCCGAGGCGAGGGTCAAGGAGTGGCCCGACGGCGACCAGCCGGACCGCGCCGGCCCCGGCTACCAGAAGGACTTCGTCACCCAGTACATGCCGCCCGCGCAGCTCAACGAGCGGATCAAGGCGCTGCACCAGCGCTACCCCAAGCTCACCGAGCTGATCACGCTGCCGTACCCGACCAACGGCTACCGGCGGCACGCCCAGGCGCTGATCGGCACGCCGCCCGCCGCCGCCGTCGTGATCACCTCGGACGCGTACGGCTCCGAAGGCGGCAACGACCTGGCCGCCGAGCTGGTGAACCCCGGCGCGCCCGGCCGCCCGCTGCAGGTCACCGTGAACGGCAAGCTCATCACCGTCAGCCTGGCCACCGACGGCTCAGGCGCGCCCACCAGCACCGCCGCCCAGGTCACCGCCGCGATCAACGCCACCGCGCCGAACTCCACTGGCGGCACCGGCGTCAAGGCCACGACCTACCGCGGCAACGCGGGCGACGGCGTCATGGCAACCGCGCCGCTCACCCAGCTCAGCGACTTCCTCAACGCGCCCGCGAGCGTCTCCCGCGCGCCCGCCCGGGTGCTGGCCCTGCGGATCGGCGCGCACCGCGACGGCAGCCGCACCGGAGTGCTGGCCTACGCCCAGGAGCACGCCCGCGAGTGGGTGGCGCCGCTCGTCGTGGTCGAGGCGGCCGAGCGGATGCTGCGCAACTACGCCCGCGACAAGGCCACCCGCAGGCTGCTGGAGCGCACCGACGTCTTCATCGTGCCGACCGTCAACCCGGACGGCGCCAACTACAGCTTCTACGACTTCAACGGCCAGCGGAAGAACATGACGAACCACTGCCCGGCACAGCAGTCCGACCCGGCGCTGCGCAACACCTGGGGTGTGGACGTCAACCGCAACTACGCCGTCGGCTCGCTGTCCGACGGGTACTTCGGCGCCTCGGCCAACTGCCAGAGCGGCACATACGCGGGCCCCGCCGAGCACTCCGAGCCCGAGAGCCGCAACGTCATGTGGCTGGCCGAGAAGCACCGCAACATCAGGTTCGCCATGAACGTGCACAGCTACGGCGGCTACTTCATGTGGCCGCCCGGCGCGTACCGGCTCGACGGCCGCGTCACCCTGCCCAGACCCACGGCGCAGCAGGAGGCGTACTTCCTGCGCTCGGCCCGCACGATCGAGCAGGCCATCGCCGCCGAGCGCGGCACCGTCATCTGGCCCCAGCAGACCGGGCCCGTGACGGACGTGCTCTACTCAGCGGCCGGCAACTCCGCCGACGAGCTCTGGTACGACCACGGCGTCTACGGGTGGGACTTCGAGGTGGGCGCCGACCTGTGGGACCCCGGCACGCGGACGTGGCAGGCCGTGGGCTTCCAGCCGCCGTTCGCGGAGGGGCACGCGGAGGCGCTGGAGTTCGCGTCCGGGCTGATCTCCCTGGTGGGGGTCGCCGCCGACTACCGGGAACCCTGATCCGCACCCTCTGGAGGACTCCCTTGCGCCTGCCCCCTGCCCTGCTCCCGGCTCTGCTCACTGGGCTCCTCGTGATCCCGCTCGTCCCGCACGCGGTGTCGGCCGACCCGGTCGCGCCGCCTACCCCGGCCGTGCGCGACTTCGGCAACGGCCCGGAGCGGAACGAGGTCGCCGCCGTCGTGCCCGAGCGGGCCGAGGCGCGCGCGGCCGCACAGTCCGAGCAGGCCGAGCAGCCCGGCATCCTGTCGCACGACCGGGGCTACCCTCGCCGGACCCGGCTGCCGCTGCCCCCCGAGAACCCGGCCGACGCCTCGATCAAGCTGGGCCTGGTGCCCCACCACGGCATCGCGCCCCGGCTGAACGACCTGCAGCAGCGCGGCGACCGGGTCAGCGCGCAGGTCATCGGCCGCTCGTACGGGGGCCGTGACCTCTACCTGGTGACCGTCACCGCGCCGGAGAGCGCCGCCGAGACGCGCGAGCAGGAGCGCATCCGCGACCGCATCGAGAACGACCCGGCCGCCGCCGCCCGCGACCGGAAGCTGGTCAAGAGGTACAAGGCGCCGGTGTTCGTCAACGCCAACATCCACGGCAACGAGTGGGAGGGCACCGACGCCGCCCTGCGCGTCATCGAGGAGCTCGCCACCAGCAAGGATCCCAAGGTCGCCGACCTGCTGGCGCGCACCCGCCTGTACTTCAACATCACCGCCAACCCCGACGGCCGCGTCACCGGCGTACGCCAGAACGGCGCCGGCTTCGACCTGAACCGCGACTTCGTCACCGCCTCCCAGCCCGAGGTGCGGGCGATGCGCCAGATCATGATCGACGCCCAGCCGGTCACCATGATCGACCTGCACGGCTACGTCAACGGCACGCTCATCGAGCCGACCACGCCGCCGCACGGCGCCAACTACGAGTACGACCTGTTCATCCAGAACACCTACGCCAACGGCCTCGGCATGGAGGCCGCCGTGAACGGGCTGGGCTACACCGTCGACAAGGACGGCGTGTACCCGGCGCAGATCCCGTTCCGCGACTCCGCGGAGGGCTGGGACGACTGGCCGCCGATCTTCACCCCGCAGTACGCGCCCTTCCACGGCGCGGTGGCCGCGCACACCGTCGAGATCCCGCTGCGGGTCAACGGCTCCGACTACACCCAGCTGCCGGTCGAGGAGCTGCGCCGCCGCTCCGCGATCAACACCGACGTGGCCGCCGCCGCCATCCGGTCCACCTACGCCTTCGTGCGCGACCGGCACGACCGGCTGATCGCCGACCAGATCGAGGTGTTCCGGCGCGGCGCGGCCGGGGAGCCGTCGAAGACGGTCCCGCTCGGCATCGTGCCCGGGTTCGGGCCGGAGGACGTCTACACCACCACCTTCCCCCGGGCGTACGTCATCACCGGCCGGCGCTCGGAGGCGGCCGCCGCGCGCCTGGTGGACCACCTGATCGCGAACGACGTGCGGGTCGAACGGGCCAGGCACGCGTTCCGGGCGGACGGCAGGACGTATCCGGCCGGCTCGTACGTGGTGGACATGCGCCAGCCGAAGCGCGGGCTGGCCAACGTCATGCTGGAGGCGGGAGCGGACATCTCGCCCAGGGTGGACGCCATGTACGACATCTCCGGCTGGAGCCACGGCCTGCTCTGGGGCGCCGGCGTGGACGGCGTCACGTCCCTGCGGGTGCAGGCCGACCCGGTCAATGCCGCCGCGCCGACCGGGTCCGTGCCGCGCACGCCCGGGGCGCTCGCGCTCAAGGTGACCGACCCCAAGGACGTCCTCGCCCTGAACGACCTCCTGGCCCAGGGCACGGCGGTGACCTGGGCGGACGGCGCGGCCATCGTGCCCGCCTCGGCGCGACAGGCCGCCCGCGCGGTCTCCGAGCGCTACGGCGTCGCCTTCACTCCCGCAGGGACGGCGTCCGGCGCGCCGCTCTCGCAGGTCAGGATCGCCGCCGCCGCCTCGGCCGACGAGCTGTTCACGCTGCGCGAGCTGGGCTTCGCCGTCACCCCCGTCTCCACGGCGGCCCTCAACGCGGGCTACGACTGGAGCGGGACCGACGTGCTGTTCGTCTCCAGCGGGCTGAGCTACACCGCGCTCAACCCGGCGGCCAGGACGGCGCTCGACGCGTTCCTGACCACCGGCGGCGTGATCACCCGTGGCGGCACCGGAGCGGCCTTCAACGCCGCCGCCGGGCTGCTCACCGCGACCGCCGTCGCGGGCCGCGGCGACGCCAACGGCGTCGTACGCGTGCTCTCCACGAGCGGGCAGGTGGGCGGCGGATCGCCGGACCACTCGTTCGTGTACTCGCCGCGCTGGTTCACCGGCCTCGGGCCGGAGGTCACGATCGAGCAGTCGTACGCGGCCGAGGGCCCGCTGGTCTCCGGCCACTGGCGGCCCGACGCCGACGGCACCGGCGGTCAGGACGCCGCCAGGGGCCAGGCGGCCGTGGTGAGCGGCAGGGACGAGCGGGGCGCGGCCGTGGTGCTGTTCGGCACGGAGCCGATGTTCCGCAACCACCCCAAGGGGCTGTTCCCGCAGGTGGCCAAGGCCCTGTACTGGGCCTCCTCGGTCACCGGCGCGGCCGTC
Source organism: Nonomuraea sp. NPDC004186 (assembly GCF_053603495.1). Classification (NCBI taxonomy): domain Bacteria; kingdom Bacillati; phylum Actinomycetota; class Actinomycetes; order Streptosporangiales; family Streptosporangiaceae; genus Nonomuraea; species Nonomuraea sp. NPDC004186. Next base: position 96,920 of record NZ_JBSGFQ010000033.1, read on the forward strand.
AAGGGGTAGTGACCCGGTCCAGGAGCTCCAGGAGGTGGTGGTACGGCTTGCCGGTGGCGCGGGTCAGGCCGAGCTCGCACGTGCGGTTGACCGAGGCGTGGGCGGCGAAGTCCTCCCGCGCCACGGCGGCGGCCTCCGCCCGGGTGGCGGAGGCGGTCAGCTCGGGGTGGAGCAGGCCGCGGTCGCCGGCGAAGGCGCAGCACTGCCAGCCGTCCGGCACGACGACCCGTTCGGCGACGGTCTCGGCGACGCGGGTGATGGCGGCGTCGAGGCCGAGCCGGGTCGAGGAGCAGGTCGGGTGCAGGGCCAGTGAGGGCAGCCGGCGGGCGGCGGGCAGGCGCGGCAGGAGCTGCTCGGCGGTGAAGGCGACCGCGTCGAGCACCCGGATGGCGGGCGAGGCCGCGGCGGTGAGGCGTTCGAAGCCCTCGGTGCAGGAGGCGGCGTCGCTGACGACCGGGATCCGGCCGCCGTCCGTGGCCGCCGCCAGCGCGTCCCGGACCCGGTGGCGCATCACCTCGTAGCCGTCCGCGAGGCCCTTGGACGACCAGGGCGTGCCGCAGCACAGGCTGCCGATCCCATCGGGCACGCGCAGCCGCACGCCCGCCCGCTCGGCCAGGCTGAGCAGGGCGGCCATCGCGCCGGGGCCGCCCTCGGCCGGGGCGAACAGGGTGTTCAGGCAGGACGGGACGAAGACGGCGTCGGCGTCCTCGGCCGGGGCCGGGCGGCGGGGCGTCCCGCCCCGGGGCAGGTCGCGGCTCCACTGCGGGACGGCGTCCTGGCCCGCCACGGCGCGGGCGGCCTTGCTCGCGCCCTCGGCGAGCGGGGCCGGTGTCGCGGCGGCGGCGTCGAGGGCCAGGTTCATGGCCCGGGTGACGCCGTTCCAGTGCTTGGCGGCGGACTTCCAGCCCGCGCGGGCGGCGCGGCCGTGGCGCTCTTCGCGCAGGCGTTTGGTCAGGTCGCCGGTGTTGATGAGGACGGGGCAGGCGGTGGCGCACATGCCGTCCACGGCGCAGGTGTCCACGGCGTCGTAGCCGTACTCCTCCTCCAGCCGTTTCGCCAGCGCGTGGTCGCCCGCCTCCTGTGCGGCGGCCAGCTCCCGCCGGAGCACGATGCGCTGGCGCGGCGTGGTGGTGAGGTCGCGGCTGGGGCAGACGGGCTCGCAGTAGCCGCACTCCACGCACCGGTCGACCTCGGGCTCGACGGTGACGACGTTCTTGAGGTCGCGCAGGTGGGCATGCGGGTCGTCGGTGAGGACGACGCCGGGGTTGAGCGTGCCCGCGGGGTCGCACAGGCGCTTGACCTCGCGCATCACCTCGAACAGCTCGTCACCGTACTGGCGGCGGACGAAGGGGGCCATGACGCGGCCGGTGCCGTGCTCGGCCTTGAGCGTGCCGCCCCGGTCGAGGACGGCGGCGACCATGTCCTCGGTGAAGTCGGCATAGCGCTCCAGGTCGGTGTCGAAGCGCTCGTTGAGCATGAAGTGCAGGTTGCCGTCCTTGGCGTGGCCGAAGATCACGCTGCGCTCGTACCTGTGCTTGGCGAACAGGCCGGCCAGGTCGTCGCAGAGGTCGGCCAGGACGGGCACCGGGACGGCGACGTCCTCCAGGAGCGCGGTGGTGCCGCTGGGGCGGGCGCCGGCGACGGAGGCGTACAGGCCCTTGCGGATGTGCCACAGAGCGGCCCGGCCGCCCGCGTCCCTGCTCAGCCGCGCCGGGGCGGCCAGGTCGAGCGTGGCGAACAGCCGCTCGGCCGTGCGCTCGTGCTCGGCGAGCGGTTCGGGGTCCGACTCCTGCCACTCGACCAGGAGCGCGGCGTGGTCCCGTACGGTCAGCGTGCGCAGGACGTCGTCGGCCCTGGGGTCCCGCTGGGCCACCCGCAGGGACTCGGCGTCCAGCAGCTCGACGGCGGCGGGGCCGGCGGTGACGAGCTGCGGCATCGCCGCCATCGCCCGGCGCAGCGTGGGGAAGACGAGCAGGCCGGTCGCGGCCAGGCGGTGCGCCGGGACCGTGCGCAGGACCGCCTGCGCGACGAAGCCCAGGGTCCCTTCGCTGCCGATCGCGAGGTGGGCGAGGATCTGCGCGGGCGTGTCGTGGTCGAGGAAGCTGTTGAGCCCGTACCCCATGGTGTTCTTCAGGGAGAACTGGGCGGTGACGCGCCGCACCGACTCGGGATTGCCGCGGACCCGGTCGCGCAGCCGTTCCAGGCCCTGCGCCAGCTCGGGCTCCAGCGCGCGCAGCCGCGCGTCGGCGTCGGGGGCGGCGGTGTCGACGACGGTGCCGCTGGGCAGCACGAGGACCAGCGACTCCAGCGTCTGGTACGTGTTGGCGTGGGTGCCGCAGGTCATGCCGCTGGAGTTGTTGGCGACGACGCCGCCGATCGTGCAGGCCGACTCGCTGGCCGGGTCCGGGCCGAGCTTGCGGCCGTGGGCGGCCAGCCGGGCGTTGACCTGGCGCAGCACGGCGCCCGGCTGCACGCGGACCCGGTCGCCGCCGTCGAGCACCTCGATGCCGCGGAAGTGCCGCCGGGTGTCGACCAGCAGGTGCTCGCTCACGCCCTGCCCGCTCAGGCTGGTGCCGCCGGAGCGGAACGTCAGCGGCAGCCCGGTCCGCATGAGCGCCGCCACCTGCTCGGCGCTCTCCGGAACTAGGACCGCCTGCGGGGTGAGCAGGTAGTGGGAGGCGTCATGGGCCATGCCGAGCCGGTCGGTGGCCCGCGTACGGGTGATCCCGGGCACGGCGGCCTCGACCGCCGCCAGGACGGCGGGGTCCGGGGCGGTCAGCCGCCGCTTCTCGGAATGGGTGACGCTCATATCTGTCCTTACCGCTCTGTCCTTAGCGCGGGCCCAGGACCTGTTGGCGCTGGCTGCCGAGCCTCTCGATGCCCAGCTCGATGACGTCGCCGGGCTGGAGCCAGATGGGCGGGTTGTGGCCCATGCCGACGCCGGGCGGGGTGCCGGTGTTGATCAGGTCGCCGGGCTCCAGCACCATGAACTGGCTCAGGTGGTGCACGATGACGTACGGGTCGAAGATCATCGTCTTGGTGGTGCCGGTCTGCCGGCGTACGCCGTTGACGTCGAGCCACATGCCCAGGTTCTTGACGTCGGGGATCTCGTCCGGGGTGACCAGCCACGGGCCGGCCGGGTTGAAGGTCTCGGCGGACTTGCCCTTGGACCACTGGCCGCCGCGCTCCATCTGGAAGGCGCGCTCGCTGACGTCGTTGACCACGCAGTACCCCGCGATGGCGGCGGCGGCCTCCTCGACCGAGTCCAGGTAGGAGGTGCGCCTGCCGATCACGATGCCGAGCTCGACCTCCCAGTCGGGCTTGGTGGAGCCGCGCGGGATGCGCACCTCGTCGTACGGGCCGATCAGGGTGTTGGGCGACTTGGTGAACAGGATCGGCTCATCCGGCACCGCCTGGCCGGTCTCGGCGGCGTGGTCGCTGTAGTTCAGGCCGATACAAAGGATCTGGTGCGGCCGGGCGATCGGCGCGCCGACCCGCTCACCCGCGAACGCCCGCACCTCGCCCCCGGCGACCCGGTCGGCCAGCAACGCGATGCCGCCCGCGGCGAAGAAACGCTCGTCGAAATCGGGCGTGACGTCCGAGACGTCGATGTAGTGGGACTCGTCCACGCGGACGACGGGCTTCTCGGCGCCGGGCGCGCCGATGCGCATCAGGTACAACGCTTTCTCCGTGTTCGGCTCGGAAGGGTACGGGCGGCGGTGACGTTCACGAGATCTCCCGCCCGGCGACGATGCGGCGGATGGCGGCCAGGTCGTCGACGAGCGACTTCAGCGGCGTCCGGTAGGCCAGCCCGCTGACGCTGACGGCGCCGCTGGGAACGGTGGGCGAGGTCAGGTAGGCCAGGACCGCCACGCAGTTGACGCCCGGCTCGTTCTCCTGGTCGTCGACGGCGTAGCCCAGCTCGCGGATGCGCACCAGCTCGGCGTGCAGCTGCTCCACCGTGCCGATCGAGCGCGCGGTCGGCAGCTCCAGCCGCCGCTCCCCCACCCACTCGCGCACCGCGTCCTCGGTGCGCAGGCCGTCGGCGAGCAGCGCCTTGCCGACGGCGGTGCAGTGTGCCGGGTTCCGGCCCCCGACGACGGAGGTCAGCCGGACGGCCCCGTCGGACGGGTCGAGCTTGGAGCGGTAGACGACCGAGGTCCCCTCCAGCACCGCGTAGTGCACGGTCTCGCCGTAGCGGTCGCACAGGGCCCGCAGGATCGGCGTGACCCGCACGTGGTCCGGCCGGGCCTCGTGGTGGGCGAAGGCCATCCGCAGGAACTCGTCGCCGAGCACGTACCGCCCGTGGCCGTGCTGCGCCGCGAATCCGGCGCGGCGCAGCGACGCCAGGGCACGGTGGACCGTCGGCTTGGGGCTGGCCACCGCTCGGGCCATCTCCTCCAAGCCGATACCGTCGGGGTGGCGAGCCAGCTCGGCGAGGACCGCGAGCACGCGGTCGGATCCGACGAGCTTGGACTCGGCAGCCATCTCGGACATGTTCCGAACGTTAGACTATCGTTCCGAAAAGTGAAAGTTGGCCCCCCTCCCCGGGCCCTTCACCTCAGCCGGTTTGCCCATCGCCACGACGAGGCGCCGCACCCGAATCGCATTGCCCCGCCAGGCGCCACACCCAGAGCTCCCAACCTTCAGGGCGGCTGAAGCTTGCGCTAGGCTTCAGTCACCCTGAAGGTTGGAGGTTGAGGAATGCTGGAGCATGTCCTGCTGTCGGTGCACGTCCTGGCCGGCATCGTGTTCGTGGGAGGCTCGGCCGTGGCGACGAGCCTGTTCCCCCGCTACGTGCCGGTCGCGACCGGCGGGCAGGGCGAGCCGCCGCCGGATCCGGGCGAGCGCAACCGGAGTGTCGCGGTCGCGCTGCACCGCATCACCGGGGGCTACGCCGCCTTCGGGCTCATCGTCCCCTTGGCCGGGACCATCCTGGCGAGCGTGCAGGGCCGGATGGGCGAGATCTGGATCACCGTCTCCATGATCCTCACGGCCGTCGCGGGCGCCCTGCTGGCCACGCAGATCTACCCGCGCCAGCGCGCCGCGCTCAGCGAGCCCGGCGACGAACGGCCGCTGCGCGTGATGTCCATGCTGGCCGGCTTCTACAACCTGGCCTGGGCGGTCGTCGTGGTCCTGATGATCGTACGGCCCGGCGCGGGGGACTGACCCGCCATGCGCCTGCTCCGGATCGCGGCCGCCGTCGAGGCCGCCTCCCTCGTGCTCCTGCTCGGCAACCTGTTCACCGTACACGCCAAGGTGATCACGACGTTCTGCGGCCCGCTGCACGGCACCGCCTACCTCGCCGTGATCGCGGCCACCTGGACGGTCCGGCCCGCCGCCCGCCTGCTCGCGTTCGTCCCGGGGATCGGCGGGCTGCTCGTCCTGCGGACCGCGCGCGCCCGCGTCGGACGCTGAACTCGGCCTTATCCGGCCCTCTTTATCGTTCCACCATGAGGTCGAACAGAGCGGGGTTCCCGGTACCGGTCTCCGTGGCGCTCCTCGTTCTCGGCACGGTGATGGGCTTCGCCGCCCGTACGCCCGCGTGGACCGCCGTGGACGCCGCCGTGAGCGACGGGGTCCAGTCGCTCCGGAGCCCGTGGCCGACCGCGGTGGCGCAGGTCCTGAACGTGGGCTTCGGCACGGTCATGGGCCCGCTCCTCGCCGCCGCCCTCGTCGTGGGGGTGGCCGTCTCGGGCCGGCCGCGGGCCGCCGGGCGCGTGCTGGTGATGATCGCCGCCGGGTGGGGCGTCAGCTGGGTGCTCAAGACCGTCGTCGCCCGTTCCCGGCCCCCGGTCTCCGACTCCCTGGTGTACGGCCTCGGCTCCGGCAGCTTCCCCAGCGGCCACGTGTGCCTGACCCTGTCGATCGTGATCGCCGTCGCGACCCTGGTCAGGCACACCCGCTTCCACCGGCCGGTGCTGGCGGCGGGCTTCGTGCTCGTGGCCGTCCAGATGCTGGCGCGGGTCTACCTGGGAGCGCATTACGCCACCGACACGCTGGGCTCGATCGTCGTGGCCCCCGCCGCGATCCACGTGGCGTTGAACGCGCGCCGGCTGGGTCTGCTCGATCCGCCGTGGAGACGCCGGCCGGCCCGCCCCGCGGTGGCGGAGCAGGGCGGTGGCGACGCCGCCTCCCCGGCGTCGGACACGAACTCCAGCCGGTAGCCGGCGCCCAGATGCGCCGCCGCGTGCGGCCGCACCCGTCCCGGGAGCACCGGACGGATCAGGCACTCGTGCCGAGTTCCCACCGTTTGCCTGTCGGCAGGTCCACCACGCGCAGCTCCGGACCCGCCAGTGCCACGGCGTCGGAGGCGGTGCCGCCGGTGCGGAACAGCCGCGACAGCGGGTCGTGGCCATGGGCGTCGTGCACGGGGACCAGGACCTCGGCGCCGAGCGCGGACGCCCCCGCGACGGCCTGTTCGGGCCCCATCACCAGGCGGGGCCCGAACAGGGGGCGCAGCCCGTTCACGGGCAGCAGGGCCAGATCGGCCCGGTGTCGCTCCAGCGGCGCGACCTCCCCCGCCTCCCCTCCGAAGAAGACGACCCGGCCGCCCGCCGTGGTGAAGACGTAGGCGTTGTTGGGCCATACGAGGGTCCGCCCGGACGGCACGACCGTCATGGACAGGCCGGGCGCGAGGTCGAGTGTCCGCCCCCACGTCAGGCGCTCCGCCCGCCGGAATCCGAGGGCTCGGGCCCGGCGGGCCATGCCGCGCGTGGGCACGTACAGCGGTGTGGTGTCCTTGGCCGGGAAGCGGCGCAGCGCGCGCAGGTCCCAGTGGTTGGTGGCCAGGTTGGTGACCACGACGGCGGTGAGCGGGGGAAGGTCGCGAACGCGCAGGCCCAGCGGCTCGCCACGGCGCAGCCACCACCGTTCGGTGAACCAGGGGTCGGTGAGGACGGCGTGGCCGTCGAGTTCGAGCAGGACGCAGGAGTTGACCACCCGCGTCATCGCAACGGTCGGCTTGATCATGCCGCAACCGTGCCGGTTAATGTACACATGAAGTCAAGCGAGGGGATGGCCATCGGAGAGCTGGCGGAGCGGTTCGGCCTGGACACGCATGTCCTGCGCCATTGGGAGAGCATGGGCCTGCTGGCACCCGCGCGGCGCGCGGGTGGTCAGCGTGCCTACGGGCGGCGCGATCTCGAGCGGGTGGCGCTGATCCTGATGGGCAAGGAGGCCGGCTTCACGCTGGGCGAGTTGCGCGTGCTGCTGTCCGCCGCCGATCCGATGGACCACCGTGATCTGCTGCGCCACCACGTTCAGGAGCTGGAACGGCGCATCTCGCGGGCCCGGGCCGCCAAGGAGCTCGTCGAGCACGCCCTCGCCTGCCCGCACAGCTTCGCCGAGTGCGAGCACGCCCGCGAGCAGATCGCCACCCGCATCCCGGAAACCATGGATAAGTGATCAACATGACCAGACTCCCCGAGCACGTCCTCGTGACCGGAGCCGCCGGAAACATCGGCCAGGTGCTGCGGCGCACCCTGCTGCCGAAGATCGCGCGGGTGCGCCTGTCCGACCTCCGCGACGTCGGCCCGCTCGCCGCGCACGAGGAGTTCGCGCCGGCCGACCTCCTGGACCTCGACCAGGTGCGGGCGGCCGTGCGGGGCACCGAGGCGGTGATCCACCTCGGGGGCGTCTCCGACGAGGCCGGCTTCGACGCGATCAAGGGCCCCAATCTGGAGGGTGTCTACAACGTCTTCGAGGCGTGCCGCAGGGAGGGCGTCCGGCTCGTCGTCAACACCAGCTCCAACCGCATCACCGGCTTCCACCCGGCGGGGGCGACCCTCGACGGGGAGGAGGCGGTGCGGCCCGACGGCCTGTACGGCGCGGCCAAGGCGTTCGGGGAGGCGCTGGGCAGCCTGTACGCCGACCGCTTCGGCCTCGACGTGATCTCCGTACGCGTCGGCTCCTTCGAGGAGCGGCCCACCGAACCGCGCCACCTGCACACCTGGCTGAGCCACGACGACGCGGCGCGGCTCTACGGCGCCTGCCTGACCGCGCCGCCCGGCTCGGGACACGTGGTCGTCTACGGCGTCTCGCGCAACACGCGGTCGTGGTGGACGCAGAACGCGGCGGCGAGCGCCCTCGGATACCGGCCGATGGACGACGCGGAGGACTTCGCGGCCGAGCTGGGCGCCTACACCGAGCCCCATCAGGGAGGCCGGTACACGCGCTACGAGTACGGCGGATGGGCGACCCCGCCCGGCGACACCCGCTGACTGGAGCGGTTCCGCGATACGCGATAGCCTTCCATGAAGCGGAACAGGGAGGCGAAGGTAGTGGCGGACGGGCAGTCCCCGGTGGGAAGCGTCGATCGCGCGCTGCTGATCTTGCAGGAGATCGGCAAACACAGCAGAGGCGTTACGCTCGACGAGCTCGCCACCAGGCTCGGCCTGCCCAAGAGCTCGTTGCACCGGCTGCTGGGGGCCCTGAAGCACCGGAGGTTCGCCGCGCAGCCGGAGCCCGGCGGGCCGTACTTCCTCGGCACGGAGATGCTGGCCACGGCCTTCAGGTTCTACGAGACGATGGACCTGCGCAGCCTGGTGCGGCCGCTGCTCCTGCGGCTGAGCGACGAGTTCGCCGAGACGGTGCACATGGCCATGCTGGACGGCGGCGAGGTCGTCTACCTGGACAAGGTGGAGGCGGTGCGGACGATCACGATGACGTCCGTGGTGGGCGGCCGCAACGCCGCCCACTGCACGGGCGTCGGCAAGGCGCTGCTGGCCTGGACGTACCCGACGGACGAGGCCGTCAAGGCGTGGGCCGCCCGGTACGGCCCGCTGGCCACCAGGACCCGTAACACCATGACCAACCCCGCCAAGCTGGCCACCCACCTGGACCAGGTGCGCACGCGCGGCTACGCGCTCGACCTGGAGGAGAACGAGCCGGGCGTGCGCTGCGTGGCGGTCCCCGTCTTCCTGGGCAGGACCGCGCCGGTCGCGGCGGTGAGCGTGACGGCGCTCAAGGACCGGATGTCGCCGGCCAGGATGGAGGAGATCGGCGAGAAGCTGCGGCAGGCGGTCGCCGAGCAGGCCTGACGCGCGCGGGCGCGGCGGTCCCGACAGCCTTCACCGGGCTCCCCGCCGGCCCATGCCGCGGCCTCAGCCCTTGACCGCGCCGGTCAGCGCCTGGACGAAACGGCGCTGGCCGAACAGGAACACGGCCAGCACCGGCAGCGTGGTCAGCACCGTGCCCGCCATGATGGCCGGCCAGTCGGCCCGGTGCTGGCCCTGGAAGGTCGTCAGCCCCGCCTGCACCGTGTAGTTGGCCTCGGAGTTGATCGCCACCAGCGGCCAGAACAGGTCGTTCCAGGCCGTGATGAACGTGATCACGGCCAGCGCCGCCATCGCCGGCCTGGCCACCGGCAGCACGACCCGGAAGAACACGCCGAAGCGCGAGCAGCCGTCGATCCGCGCGGCCTCCTCCAGCTCCTTGGGGAACGACTGGAAGAACGAGGTCATCAGGTAGATGCCCACGGCGGAGGCCAGCGACGGCACGGTCAGCGCGCCGAGCGTGTCGGTCAGCCCGGCCTCGCTGAAGATCAGGAACGTCGGGATGACCGTGAGCTGGAACGGGATCAGCGCGGTCGCGATGACCAGGATCAGCACCGTCTTGGAGCCGGCGAACCTGATCCTGGCGAAGGCGTACCCGGCCATGCTGCACAGCACGAGCTGGGCCGCCACGATGGCGCCCGAGACGATCACGCTGTTGAGGAACCAGCGCGGGAAGTTCGAGCGCTCGACGACCGTGCGGTAGCCGCCCAGGTCCACAGCCTCGGGCCAGATCGCCGGCGGGAACCGGTTGAGCTCGGCCTGGGTCATGACGGAGCTGAGCAGCAGCCACACGAACGGCAGCACGACCACCGCCGACATCGGCACCAGCACCAGGTGCCACTTGCTGGGCCATCTCATCCGGTCGCTCCCCTCCGCCGCGCGATCAGCAGGCCCGTGACGATCAGCACCAGGGTGCCGGCGAACAGCACGTACGCCACGGCCGCGCCGTACCCGGCGGTGTTGAAGGTGAAGGCGAGCTGCCAGACGTAGTAGACGATGGTCACGGTCGCGTTGGCCGGGCCGCCCTTGGTGGTGGTCATGACCAGGTCGAAGAACTGCAGCGCGTCGATCATGCCCCACACCGTCAGGAAGATCGTCATCGGCCGTACCGACGGGACGATGACGTGCCTGAAGGTGGTCCACGACCCCGCTCCGTCGATCGCGGCGGCCTCCAGCACCTCCTTGCTGATCTCCTGGATGGCCGCCAGGTAGATGACCACGGCGAATCCGAACCGCGTCCAGAAGAAGATCAGCGTGAGCACCGGCATGGCCTGCGACGGGTCGCTCAGCAGCCCCTGCACCGGCAGCCCGACCTTGACGAGCAGGCCGTTCATCAACCCGAAGTCGCGGTCGAAGATGTAACCCATGAGCAGCCCGGTGGCGGTGGCCGAGACGATGTACGGCACCAGGAAACAGGTCCGGTAGAACCCGATCCCGCGGACCTTCCGGTTCAGCAGCACGGCCACGACCAGCCCGGTGACCAGGGAGGCCGGGATGTAGAGCACCAGCAGCAGCCCGGTGTTGGCCACCGCCTGGAGGAACACGGGGTCGTCGAGCAGCGCCCGGTAGTTGGCGAGCCCCACGTTCGTGCCCGGTGTCATCAGGTCGGAGTCGGTGAACGACAACGCCAGCGCCCAGGCCATGGGCACGAGCGAGAAGCCGAGGATGACCAGCGACGCGGGCCCCGCGAACGACCAGCCGGCGACGCTGTCGCCGAGCCTGCGCCGGTCGCGGGGCTGCCGGTGCCCGGTGCGGGCGGCGCTGAGCGCGGTGCTGCTCATGATCCCGGTACGGCCAGCGCGGCGTCCGCCTTGCCGGCCGCCTGGTCCAGGGCGGTCTTGGCGTCGCTCTTGCCGAGCAGCGCCTGGGCGATGGCCTCGGCCACGAAGGCGGAGACCCGGGGGTATCGGGTGGTGGGCGGCCGGACCCGTTTGGCGTTGGCCAGGTTCGCCGAGATCACCTCAATGCCCGGATATTTCGCGACATAGTCCTTATAGCCGGGCAGCTTGGTGATCGACTCGCGGATCGGCAGCGAGCCGGTGTCGCCCATCCACTCCAGCTGCTGCTCGGCCGCCGTCAGCCAGGCCAGGAACGTGGCCGCGGCCTTGACCCGGCGCTCGTCGTGCTCGAACACCACCCAGTTGTCCGGCCCCGAGATCGTCTCGTGGTTGCCGTCGGTGCCGGGCAGCTGCGCGACGCCGTAGTCGACCTTGGCCGCCTGCAGGTCAGGCAGCACCCACGGACCGGTCATGAACATGCCGAGCCGCCCCGACTCGAACAGCTTCTGCCCCTTCTCCGCCGGACTGGAGTCGAGATAGACCGACTTGTCGACCACGGCCATGTCACGCAGCCTGCCGAGCGCCTGCCGGCCGGCGGCGGAGTTGAAGGCGGCCTTCTTGTGGTCGGGCGTGAGGATGTCCCCGCCGGCCTGCCAGAGCATCGGCCACAGGCCCCAGACCGCCTCCTCGCCGCCGCTGATCGGCCAGGTGGCGCCGAAGACGCCGTCCTTGGCGCTGGTGACCTGCTTGGCCTTGGCCCGGAAGTCGTCCCAGGTCCAGTCCGGCCCCGGCGCTTCGACGCCGGCCTTGGCCAGCAGTTTCCTGTTGTAGAGGACCACCATGTTGTCGACCACGGCGGGGAAGGCGATGACCTTGCCGTTGACGGTGACGGACTCCCGCTCACTGGCCCAGAAGTCCTGCCAGTTGATCGCCGGGTCCTTGACGACCTGGGTGAGGTCGGCCGTCTTGGGGTTCCTGGCGATGTTGGGGGCCCAGGAGCCGTACAGGTAGGCGATGTCGGGATAGGCGTCGGAGGCCAGCGCGGCGGTGAGCTTGGGCAGCATCCCGTCGGCGGTGGCCCCGCCGGACTCGGTCTTCACCTTGACGTCGGGGTGGCTCTGGTTGAACCGCGCGACCAGCTTCTCGATCGACTTGGCCGAGTTGTCCTCCTGGCCGTGCCAGATCGTGATCTCCACGGGGCCGCCGGCCGCCTGCTCCTGGCCGCCGCCCGAGCAGCCGGTGACCGCCAGGGCGAGGAGCACGGCGGCGACGGGCGCGCGCCTCATCGGACGCCCTCGGGGAGCAGGTCGCCGTGGGCGGCGATCATGTCGTCCACGAGGTCGTGGATCTGCTGGAGCGTCAGCGTGGCCGAGGCGTTCGGGTCGAGCATGACGGCGTGGTAGACGTGGTCGCGGCGGCCCTCCAGCGCCGCGCGGACGGTCAGCTCGCCGACGTTGAGGAACGTCCGGTTCAGCGCGGCGAGCTGGGGCGGCAGCGCGCCGATGCGGGTGGGACGCATCCCGGCCCGGTCCACCAGGCACGGCACCTCGACGCAGGCGTCGTCGGGCAGGTTGGAGATCAGGCCGCCGTTGCGCACGTTGCCGTGCACGACCCTGGGGGTGCCGGTCTCGATGGAGTGGATGACGTCCGAGGCCAGCTCCCCGGCGGGGGCGATCTCGACACCCTCCCCGGCGGCCAGCCGCCGCCTGGTCTCCTCGTACGTGCCGAGGTTCTCCGCCGACCACCGCAGGTAGATCTCGACGGGGATGCGGAAGTGCTCCACCTGGTCGTCGTGGTGCAGGAACCAGGGCAGGTACTCCGAGCCGTGCTCGCTGCTCTCGGTGGGGAAGTGACCGAATCGGCGGTACATCTCCACCCGCACGGTACGGCGCAGCTCCGGGTCACGGGCGATGACCTCGTCCAGCACCGGATACAGGTTCCTGCCCTTGTGCTCGAACTTCAGCACGAACGCCTGGTGGTTGGCCCCGGCGGTGACGAACGACACCTCTTCCTCCGGCACCTCGACGAGCGAGGCCAGCCGGGCCTGGGTGTCGCGTACGGAATGGCAGAGCCCGACGACGTTCCTGAACGCGGTCCCCTCGTAGACGGCGCGGGGGATCATCGCCATCGGGTTGGTGTAGTTGAGCAGCAGCGCGTGCGGCGCCAGTTCGGCCAGGTCCGTGCCCAGGGCCACCATCACCGGGATCGTCCGCAGCGCGCGGAAGACGCCGCCGACGCCGAGGGTGTCGGCGATCGTCTGCCGCAGCCCGTAGCCGCGGGGGATCTCGAAGTCGACGCGGGTGGCCGCGTACCCGCCGACCGCGATCTCGTTGATCACGTAGTCGGCGCCATCCACGGCGGCCCGCCGGTCGAGGTGCGCCTCCACCTTGGCGCCCAGGCCGAGCTCGGCGACCATCCAGTTCGCCATGGCCTCGGCCGTGGCCAGCCGCCCGGCGTCGATGTCGTGCAGGACCAGGGTGGACTCCCCCAGCTCGGGGAAGGTCAGGATGTCGGAGAGGACGTTCTTGGTGAACTCGACGCTGCCCGCGCCGATGAACACGATGCGTGCCATGGGGCTGTTTCCCTCCATTGAGCACGGCGGGCATGGGCCCGCTGCGTGCGGGTGAGTATAACCACGCATCCACCATGCAGACCAGGATTCCATCATTCGGAAAACGATGGTTTGGCGGATATCGCTGGCGAGGTGTCTGCTCTTATGGGATTCTCAACATCAAGATCGGATCGATCACCTCGTTAGCCATGTATTTCCCTTATTACGGAATAGCATTCCGTATTGCGGAAGGACCAATGCATTGAACCTCCGGACACTCTTAACCCGGCTCGCCGTGGCCACGGCCCTGATACCGGCCTCCGCGACACTCCTCGCGCCCCCCGCCCAGGCGGCGTCGGCGACGATCTGGCGTCCGCCGGTGGACAGCCGCTGGCAGTACCAGCTCCAGGGCAGCAAGGCCTACGCCGCCACCGGCGGCGTCAACGTCGACATCTGCGGGGTCCCGCAGAGCGGCGGCGCCTGCGTGCGGCCGACCGTCTTCGACATCGACCTGTACGCCGCCGAGGAGGTCGCCGGCGACAACAGGACGCTCAACACGGCGGCCGTCAAGGCCATCCACGCCCGCGGGGCCAAGGCGATCTGCTACATCGACGCCGGCTCGATCGAGGATTTCCGGCCCGACTACCAGCAGTTCGTGGACTTCCACAAGAAGAACGGCAACTCCCTGCTGGGCAAGCCGTTCAGCGCCGAGTTCCCGAACGAGCGCTGGGCGAACATCAACAACGACAAGGGCCAGCGCGACTTCCTGCTGAAGATGATGGCGGCCCGCGTCGACAAGTGCGTCCAGGCGGGCTTCGACGGGGTCGAGTTCGACGTCGTCAACGCCCACGAGGAGGGCAAGTCGGTCACCGGCTGGACCGTCTCCCCCGCCACCCAGCTCGTCTACAACCGCGCGCTGGCCGGCCTGGCCCACGACCGGGGCCTGTCGGCGGCGCTGAAGAACGACCTCAGCCAGGCCGAGGAGTTGGTGTCGTCCTTCGACTACGCGGTCAACGAGGAGTGCTTCCAGTTCGACGAGTGCTCCGAGCTGAGCGTCTTCGTCAAGGCGGGCAAGCCTGTGTTCCACGTGGAGTACGAGACCGCGCCGGCGAGCTTCTGCGCCGAGTCGAAGACGCTGAAGTTCAACTCCCTCAAGAAGCCCGAGGACTACTCGCTCTTCGACAAGCCGTACAAGCCGTGCAGGTAACGGCGACCCACCGCCACATCCCGACCCGCACGCCGTAACGGCGGCCCGCGGGCCCCGGCCCGGCCGGCGCGGCGCAGCGGCCCGCGGGCCCCGGCCCCCACGCGACGCAGCGGCGGCCCGCGAGGACCGGCCCGGCTCATCAGCGGCCACGCCACGCAGCCGCACCGACGACCGGCCGACCACCGCACCGCACCACCGACCACCGCCGACCGCGTGAGCCGGCCGCCCACCGGAGCCCGACCACCTGCCGCAGCCACGCCGCCCACCGGATCCTGCTCGCCCACCACAGGACGTCCATCCGACGCAAGCCGGCCGCTCGTCGCAACCCCGCGCGGCGGCGTGTGACCCGTCGGCGTGGCGGAAGGCGGCGTCGTAACGTTCCAGGTGCGCCGCCAGCCCGCTGAGCCGGTGGCCGGGCGCCTCCGGCCGGGGCCGCCGCCCCCAGGGTCGCCGACTCTCATGCCTTGCTCCTTATTCTGTGATGCGGAATGAAGTTCCAAATCTGTGCCAGGACACCAGGAAGCGAGATCGCTGTCAAGAGGGGGAATGGTTCCACATCTCGGAACGCTGGTGCACGATTCGGAATCGGTGCTATTTTCGGGGAAATCTTCCGAAGGGGCGGTCCACCGATGTACCCCGAACTCGACACTCCGGCGCTCGTCATCGACCTCGACGCGGTCAGGGCCAACATCATGGACATGGCCAAGGCGGCCGCCAAGCACGGCGTCAGGCTGCGGCCCCATGTCAAGACGCACAAGATGCCCGAGCTGGCGCGGATGCAGCTCGACGCCGGGGCCGGCGGCATCACCTGCGCCAAGCTGGGCGAGGCTGAAGTGATGGCCGACGCCGGGATCGACGACATCCTGCTGGCCTTTCCCGTCTGGGGAGAGCCCAAGCTGCGCCGCCTGGCCGCGCTGCGCGAGCGCGCCAGGATACGGGTCAGCCTCGACTCCCCCGAGGTGGCCGCCGGGCTCGGCCGGTTGGGCGGCCCGCCGGTGGAGGTGCTGGTGGAGGTGGACACGGGTCAGCACCGGCTGGGCCGCCCGCCCGGCCGTCCCACCGCCGACCTGGTCGCCGAGATCGCCGCCGTCCCCGGCGTCGAGAACGGGCAGGTCACCACCGAACTCCGCGTCGCGGCCCGCGGCGCGGTCCGCTGACGAAGGAAGGGACATCATGCGGGGACTGGCCGGCAAGCGGGTGCTGATCAGCGGCGGGAGCAGCGGCATCGGCGCCGCCACGGCCCGCAGGTTCCTGGAGGAAGGGGCCAGGGTCGTGCTCGGCGGGCTTCAGCGGGGAGAGGTGGACGGCGCGGTGGCGGAGCTGTCCGCGCTGGGCGAGGTGCACGGGCTCACCGGCGACGTCAGCGCGGAGGCCGACGTGACCCGGCTGGTGGCGGGCGCGATCGCGGCGCTGGGCGGCCTCGACGTCCTGATCAACAACGCCGGTACGGCCTGGCGCGAGCCGTTCCTGGAGATCACGCCCGGCCACTGGGACAGGATCATCGCGGTCAACCTGCGCGGCATGTTCCTCGTCGCCCAGGCCGTGGCCCGCCACCTGGTGGAGCAGGGCACGGGCGGGGTCATCCTCAACATGTCCTCCACCAACGGGCTGGGCGGCGAGGCCGACTACGCCCACTACAACGCCTCCAAGGGCGGCGTGCTGCTGCTCACCAAGACGATGGCCGTCGAGCTGGGCCGGCACGGCATCCGCGTCAACGCGCTGTGCCCCGGCTACATCCAGACCCCGCTCAACGCCTCGATCTCGGCCGGGCTAGCGGGCGACTTCGTGACCTCGTACGAGCGCGAGCACATCCCCCTCGGCAGGGCGGGGCTGCCGGAGGAGGTCGCGTCCGGCTACGCCTTCCTGGCCTCCGACGACGCCGCCTTCATCCACGGCACGGAGCTGGTCATCGACGGGGGCCAGCTCGCGATCATGTGACTCACGGGGCGCTCGCGGCTACCGCTGGTCGCTCCCCTCCATGTTCGCGATCATGCGGTCGAGCGTGCGCATGAACGCGTCGAACTCCTCCTGGTCGATCCCCCGCAGCGCGCGGGCGTTGGCCTCCCGCGCGCCCCGGGTGAGCTCGGGCTGGATCTGGCGGGCCCGCTCGGTCAGCCGGTAGTGGGAGCGCCGCCGGTCCTGCGGGTCGGCGGTCCGGACGACCAGCCCGTCACGCTGCATGCGTTTGAGCGTGTGGGCCATCGTCGACTGGTCGATCCTCACCCGTTCGCACAGCTCCTGCTGGGTGAGCCCGTCCTCCTCGAACAGGGCCAGCAACTGCGCGAACTGCCCCGGCGTCACTCCCGTGTCGGCGATGTTGACCCGCAACCCGTTGCCGAGCAGCCTGGCCAGGTGGTTGATCTGGTAGCCGAGGGACGACTGCCGGGGCAACGAGGTCACACACGTTCCTTTGCGCGGATCAGCCGGCGGATGCGCGGCCACTGCCACATGGCCACGCCCGAGGCGAGCAGGACGGGCAGGATGACCCAGCGTATCGCCACATGGGCAGGCGAGTCGGCGGGCGGCGCCAGGTAGACGTAAGCGATGATCGCCAGCCCGGCGATCAGGTGGACGGCGCGCTGAATCGTACGGATCTGCCTGGCCTTCATGGCGACTCCTCGACGACGGATTACATGGCTTGCCATCTATTGTATATGGCAAGCCATGTAATCGCGCGGGGGGCCACCAGTCGGGGTGGCCGGTGGCGGCCTGTTGCTGGCCGACCCGGGTGACTCCGCCGACGCCCCCGGGCTGTGCGAGAGCCTGGGTGTGGCCAAGAGCAGCATGAGCGTCGCACCGGGGCAGCTCGAGCGGGGCGGGCTCGTCGCCGGGCCCGGCTGGAGCTGATGCGCGACATGTACGCCTTCATGGGCCGCGAGCTCCCCAAGCTCCTCGACCAATGGGACCGGGAACGCCGCCAGTGACGTAGGGGCTGTCGCACGCCGGACTGGCCGCGACGTGGGAGCGGCGGAGTCGCGGCAGCGCTTCGAGGAGATCGCCGGCATGCCGCACGCGCGCAGCGACCGCCGTCAGCGCAGCCGGAGGGTGGCG